>JAUIHJ010000404.1 GCA_030432015.1 bacterium | reverse complement strand
GTGTACGAAAAGCTGCGGCTGAATGCTTCAAAGGCATCGCTCCCCGCTTCGCTACTGATCGTGGGAAACATCAGCGGCCAGCCGAACATCACACCGACCATGAAGATGACCATGATCAACCCGCCGATGAGCACCAGCGGCCATAACACGCCGGCGACCACAACACCTGGATCGAGGCGCATCAGCGCGCCCACCGCAACGATCGGAAGCGACGTCAAAACGAGGCCCAGCAGCGGGAACAACGGCGAGAGTAGATACCACACGTAGTTCTTGCTGACGTGCTTTACCGCAGAACCGATTCCAAGCCGCTCGTCACGCCCCAACTGAACGGCGGCGAGGCGTGTAATCACGCCACCGCAGAATGCCCAGATGGCAAGACTCCACAGGGCACCAAAGAGCAGGTAGGCCGCTTGCGTCACACTCGCCTGCCGATCCAGGAGCCTCGCATAAGGGCCTGTAAACTTGCGATAGACCAAGACCACGTGGTTACTTTCCCAATCCCAGGTGCCTGGTCGAAGCGTCGCGTCGAAGGAGGCGCCAGTCCCGGCAGGCGTGTTCATTCCAATCGGCCCCTGCAATCTGGCAGGCCCGGTATCGAGCGTCATGGGCCATTGAGAGTTGGCCTGAACAAATTCGCGAAACGCCGGTCGGCTCAGATCAATGTCCGTCAGGAACATCGTTTCCGCCAACCACCAGCCCAGCGGTGTCAGCAGCACGCCGGCAACCGCCAACACCACGACAGGCAGACTGATGGAAATCCGAAAGATCCGAAAAATCATCAGCCATGGGCAGATTTGCTTCCACACAATTCGCCGCACGACTCCGTGTTCGTCGGGCATCAAACAAGTCCTGGGATGGTGCGAGTTGGACGGGAATTCATGCGAACAGGCCGCGGATTACCGGGCCCATTCTTGGCGAGTTCCGGCCCGGAGCCAGCTCGCAGTTTGCCAGCAACGCGACAGGCGCGCGCACGGCTTTCAATATTCGCCAGTTTCGCTCTCGAGATCATCTTCATTGGGTGCAGCCGGCAAGCCGTAATCTTCATTCAACCAACGGCCCAAATCGACTTGCTTACAGCGCGAGCTGCAAAATGGCATGCTGGTCGAATTCTGGGGATCAAATTTTTTTTTGCAGATCGAGCACACCATGGTGGCCATGGGGTCGCACCTCCCAACATCGTTCTTATGGCACGCGTTACGAATCGGACTTCGAACCTTTGTCCTTTTTCGACGATGCCGTCTTGCTCGCATCGGCGCTGCCGGTCGTCTTGGAGTCCGACTTTCCTTCGGACGAACTTTCGCTCGACGACTTCTTGTCGGCCGCCGCCCCTTTCTTGTACGAATCGCTGCGGTAGTCGGTCTCGTAAAATCCTGAGCCCTTGAACATCAGGGCCGCGCCCGCGCCAAACAGGCGTCGCAGCTTAAGCTTCTTGCACGCGGGGCATTTCTTCTTGGTGGCATCATTGATGCCCTGGAACAACTCGAATTCGTGTCCGCAGGCGTCGCACAGGTAGTCGTATGTGGGCATGGTTCACCTCGAAAATCACTCAGGAGGAGCCCCATCCGAACCAACGTCGGATGTGGTATCAGGATCGCCGGCGGGCAGACCGGTGGAAATTAAAACTTGGGGCGGCCGTACGACACGATCGTGCAATTGGTACCCCACCCGCGTCACACGTGTGACAATCCCCGCCGCAAGGTCGGCCGAAGGTTCCATGCCAATCGATTCGTGCAGATTGGGATCGAAGGCGATCCCAACCGCGTCAATCGGACGGCAGCCGTATTGCTCGAACACGGCGAGCATCTGCGCGGAGACCATCTTCACACCTTCCAGGAGCCCGCTGGTCGCATCCGCCTGCTGCGCCGCTTCCATGGCACGATCAAGATTGTCGAGCACCGGTAGCAGGTCGCCGAGCAGCGACAAGTTGGCATAACGGCGTTGCTCGTCCAATTCCCGCCGCGAGCGTTTACGAAAATTTTCCAGTTCGGCCTGGGCCCTCAGGACACGGTCGTTGGCCGCCTGCAGGTCGGCGGTCAAGGCGACCACATCGGTCACCGGAATCGACTTGGCGGACTGCTGCGCGTCAGCAGCCCCCTGCCCCTCGGCGACGTCCTCGGTGGGCTGATTATCCGTTTTTTCCAGCTCGGCGTCCGACATCGTTGCTTAACCCTCATTCTCGGCCGCGTCTTCAGTGGCGGCAAAATAGCTACGCAGTTGTTTTAAGAAACTCTTTCGGTGTGGTGCCACGTCTGTATGCTCAAGCTCCGCCAATTGCCTCAGCAAGGCCTCCTGAGCTGCGTTCAATTTCTTCGGAACCTCGATATACATCTGCACATGCAAATCTCCTGGGCGGCCACCATGCGGGTCGGGCATGCCCTTCGATCGCAAGCGGAAGACCTCCCCGGAAGGCGTGCCGGGAGGAATCTTGAGTTCTTCCGGGCCAGCCAATGTCGGGACCTCAACCGTCGCACCCAGGGTCGCCTGACTATAGGTTACCGGGAGCCGGAGAATCAGGTGAGTCCCATCGCGTTCAAAAAGACTGTGAGGCCGGACTTTCACAAAGCAATAGCAGTCGCCGGGAGGGCCGCCGTTGGGGCTGGGTTCGCCCTGCCCTGTCAGCCGGACTCGCATCCCGTCATCGATTCCGGCTGGAATCGCAACGTCCAAGCTGACGGGCTCGGGGACGAAGCCGCTGCCTCGACACCCGTCACAGGGATTGGAAATCACGTGCCCGGCACCGTGACAGGTGGGGCAAACCGTTTGCACGCGGAGGATCCCAGCCGATTGCACAACCTGGCCTCGACCGCCACAACGTTGACAGCTTTGGGCAACCGAGCCAGGAGCCGCCCCAGACCCGGAACACTTCTTGCACGGCGATTTCCGTTTGAGCTTAACCGTCTTGGTAACGCCGCGGGCAGCTTCTTCAAGGTCAAGCGTCGCGTCGCAGCGCACATCTTCGCCGCGCCGCACCCGTCGACCTCCACCACGTCGACCGCCGCCACTACCGCCACCACCAAAAAGGTCTCCAAACAGACCGCCGGAAAAGATGTCGCCAAACGCCTCGAAGATATCTTCCACTTCGTGGAACTGCTGTCCCATCCCCTCCAGACCGGCGTGACCATACTGATCGTAGCGAGCACGCTTCTGGGGATCGTTGAGGACTTCGTACGCCTCCGCGGCTTCCTTGAATTTCTCGGTCGCCAACTCGTCATTCGAATTGGCGTCGGGATGATATTTGAGCGCCAGCTTGCGGTAGGCACCCGCAATTTCCCGCTCGGAAGCATCGCGTGCGACATTCAGAACTTCGTAAAAATCTCGTTTGCTTGCCATCGTTGCTGGAGCGACTCGTTTGCGGCTTCACGTATTAAAAAAACGGGCCACCTTGCGGTGGCCCGTCGCAACGTTGCATGTCATCGTGCCAGCCGGATGCCGACCGATTCCGGATTCGCTAGCGGATACTTCCTTCAATCCGTTGCTTGTCCTTATCGTCCTGATCCAGGTTGGTCACCAGTGCCTCGGTGGTGAGCATCAACCCGGCAATGCTGGCCGCATTGCTGAGTGCCGTCCGCACAACCTTGACGGGGTCGATGATCCCGGCCTTGTACATGTCGGTGTATTCACCGAGGTTGGCGTTGTAACCCATGTTCTTGGACTTCTGACGCGTCTCGTCGGCGACCACCGAGCCATCGATGCCACAGTTGTCAGCGATCTGACGCAGCGGAGCTTCCAACGCGCCGAGCACAATGTCGACACCGATCTTTTCGTCGCCCTTGGCAGAGGCACGCGCCGCTTGCACGGCGTCCGTGCATCGCAACAATGCAACGCCGCCACCGGGCAAAATCCCTTCTTCCACCGCCGCACGGGTCGCGTGCAGCGCGTCTTCGACGCGTGCCTTCTTCTGCTTCATGTCGGCTTCGGTCTCGGCACCAACCGAGATCACCGCCACGCCGCCTGCCAACTTGGCCAGTCGTTCCTGAAACTTTTCTTTGTCATATTCGCTGTCGACCTGGTCGATCTGGCTGCGAATCTGCTTGATACGATGGTCGATGTCAGCTCGATCGCCAGCACCTTCAACCAGCGTCGTGCTGCTCTTGTCGACAACGATCTTCTTCGCACGACCAAGATGGTCGAGCGTCAGGTTCTCAAGTTGCAGACCCAGGTCTTCGCTGATCATCGTGCCGCCGGTCAGGATCCCGATGTCACCCAACATGGCCTTGCGGCGATCACCAAATCCAGGAGCCTTGACCGCACAGACGTTCAGCACGCCGCGCAGCTTATTGACCACCAGCAACGTGAGTGCCTCGGCTTCGACATCCTCGGCGATGATCAACAACGGCTTACCCGTCTGGCCGACCTTCTCCAGAATCGGCACCAATTCGCGAATGTTACCGATCTTCTTCTCGTGAATCAAAATGTACGCGTCTTCGAGCAGACAGTCCATTTCCGTCGAACGATTGATGAAGTACGGCGAAACGAAGCCCTTGTCGAACTGCATTCCATCGACGAACTCGACCTTCGTGTCGGTCGACTTGCCTTCTTCAACCGTGATCACGCCGTCCTTGCCAACCCGCTCGAGTGCGTTGGCCAATTCCTCGCCGATCACCATATCGTTGTTGGCACTGATCGCACCGACGTTAGCAACTTCGTCGCGACTCGTCACCGGCTTGCCCATCTCGATCAGGCGGGCCTCGGCGGCATCAACGGCGATTTCAATCCCGCGACGAATCGCGGTCGGATTGCTGCCAGCCACAATGTTCCGCAAACCCTCGCGGAAAATCGCTCGTGCCAACACCGTCGCAGTGGTCGTGCCGTCGCCGGCAATGTCCGACGTCTTCTGAGCCACTTCGACAACGAGCTTGGCGCCCATGTTCTCGAAGCGGTCTTCCAATTCAATTTCCTTCGCGACCGTCACGCCGTCCTTGGTGACGGTCGGTCCGCCAAACGACTTGTCGATGATGACGTTGCGCCCAGTCGGGCCCATCGTAACTGCAACCGTATCGGCAAGCTTTTCCACGCCAAGCAACATGCGAGCGCGGGCATGATCTTCAAACAGAAGTTGTTTTGCCACTGGGTATCACCCTTATTTTAAAAGTTTGATTGATCTCGGAGGGAGCCCGATGTCAGACGACTTTCGCCAAGATGTCGCTCTCGCGCAAAATCTTGACTTCGTCGCCGTTGATTTCGATGTCCGTGCCACCGTACTTGCCGTAGATCACTTCGTCCTTGACCGCCACCGACAACTCGCCGCGCTGGCCATTGTCGAGCAAACGTCCCGGTCCCACAGCCACAACGGTGCCCCGTTGCGGTTTCTCCTGGGCCGAATCGGGGAGTACGATGCCGCCAGCCGTTGTTTGCTCGGCATCAATTGGCTTCACAACCACGCGATCATCCAAGGGACGGATATTGATTTTTGCCATCGTTGAAATTCCTTACGTCTATCGATGTGTGAATGTTGTCTTGTGTGATTCCGCAACTCGCGAACGTTTACATCATGCCAGGCATGCCACCCATTCCGCCCATGCCAGGCATGCCGCCCATTCCTCCCATGCCACCCATGTCGGGCATGCCACCACCACCATGGTGATCATGATGGTCATCCCCCTCTTCCTCTTCTTGGGGGATTTCGGTGATGAGGGCTGACGTCGTCAGCAGCAGTGCGGCGACGCTGGAAGCGTTTTGCAGTGCGGTGCAAACAACCTTGGCCGGATCAATGACACCCGCGGCGAACAGATCGCCATAGGTATCTTTGTCCGCGTTGTAACCTTCGGTTTTGCTCTTGAGCTGGCGGACGCGGTTGACAACCACAGCACCGTCTTTGCCGGCATTGTTGGCGATGGCCCGTAGCGGCTGGTCGAGGACATTCAGGATGATTGTCGCTCCCAGCTTCTCGTCCCCCTCCACCTTGAGCTTGGTGATCGACTTCTCCGCTCGGATCAAAGCAACACCGCCACCGGTGACAATGCCCGATTCCAAGGCGGCTTGTGTCGCGGCCTTCGCATCTTCGATCAGAGCTTTGCGCTCTTTCATCTCAGTCTCGGTCGCGGCACCACAGTTGATTTGGGCGACGCCGCCGGCCAGCTTGGCCAAACGCTCTTGCAGCTTTTCGCGATCGTATTCGCTGTCCGTGATTTCGATCTCGTTGCGGATTTGCTGGACGCGACCTTCGATCGCCTCTTTTTTGCCGGCACCACCAACGATCACCGTCTCTTCCGAAGTAATCTTGACCTTCTTAACCCGGCCCAGATCCTTCAGGGCGACGTTTTCCAGTTCGATGCCAAGATCCTTAAAGATGGCCTCGCCACCGGTCAACGTCGCCAGGTCGCCCAGCATGGCTTTGCGGCGATCGCCGTAACCAGGGGCTTTGACGGCACAGACCTGCAGAATGCCACGCATCTTGTTCACGACCAACGTCGCCAACGCTTCGCCGTCGATATCCTCGGCAATGATCAGGAGTGGCTTGTTGGCTTTGCTGATTGCTTCCAGCAATGGGATCAGTTTTTTATTCGAGGAAATCTTTTCCTCGAACAGCAGGATGTAACAGTTGTCCAATTCAACGGTCACATCATCCTGATTGGTCACGAAATGGGGCGACAGGAATCCGCGATCAAACTGCATGCCTTCGACGACCTCAACGGTCGTTTCGCTGCTGCGGCCTTCCTCGACCGTGATCACGCCGTCCTTGCCAACCTTGAGAAACGCGTCGGCCAGAACATTCCCAATCGTCGGGTCGTTGTTTCCCGCGATCGTCGCGACCTGCTGAATCTCCTTCTTGTTCTTCTCTGAGATGGGCGTGGCGATCTTGTAGATCTCCGCGGTCACGGCGTCCGTGGCCTTCGACAAGCCCCGAGAAAGCGCCATGGGATCAGCGCCGGCGGCGATCATCTTCAGGCCTTCCCGATAGATCGCTTCGGCCAGCACGGTAGCAGTCGTCGTTCCATCGCCGGCGACGTCATTGGTCTTGCTGGCGGCCTCTTTGACCAACTGAGCACCAAGGTTCTCTTCTGGATCGTCCAGATCGATATCCTCGGCGACCGTCACCCCGTCCTTGGTAACCTTGGGGGATCCCCAACCCTTGTCGAGTACGGCGTTACGACCACGCGGGCCCAACGTACTACGTACCGCTCTCGCTAGTTTCGAGACACCTGCCAGCAACGGTTGCCGGGCCTTGTCGTCAAACACCATTTGTTTCGCCACGTCCGCATTCCTCCAATTAGATCGCAGGGAGAGTATTTCAATTGACCAGGCAGGCAGTGAGCCCGACCGTGACCAGCATTGTTCCTGGACATCTTGTTTTGTTTTCCGGGTGCACTTTTTGGCAGCCCGGAATGAATGAGCGTCCTATCTATGCAAGGACCGTGCCAATGCAAGATACGTAACGATAAACTGCCATGAGAAAACGAGTTAAGAGTTTTCCTGCATGACCACCAAGCTTCGTGCTGCAGCTCCGAAGTTCTACCAGGTGCCAATTTGGCAGATCCCTGAGAAGCGATTCTCCATCGGCTGACGCCTACCCAAGCGGGCCCGATGTGCTAGATTTTCGGCAAAACGCTCGACCCGGAAAGGGGTTGCGATGTCAATTTACGACGAACCACGGAACAATGCCCCGAACCTGCCGCCCAAGCCGCAGTCAGGCGCGGCGCCGGCCGGCC
>JAUIHJ010000403.1 GCA_030432015.1 bacterium | reverse complement strand
CGTCCGCAGGACCGTACAGCGTCTCCGGAATCTCTTCGGTGAGCAGGGCCAGGCGGAGGGCGCCCCGCGCTGAATCGCCTAGCCTTTCGTACTGACGTACGAAATACGCTTCCAGGGGACCTACGTCCCGCGGTTTGAGCGTCGCCAGGTATTCAAGATTCTCTACGCGTTGTAAGGCGCGGGCAGCCCTGGTGAGTGCGGCGCAGCGGTGCCGCTGTTCATAAAGACGCTCAGCCAGTTCGCCAAACCCGGGAATGACCTGGTCGAGAATCCCGTACTCGTTCCAATCCTGCAGCGCCGGAAAGATGGTGCCGGGCGAAACCATGAGCTTGATCAATGCGGCGTGCGGCTGGAGTGAAGCCGAAATATGTTTTCGCGCAGCCCGCTTGATCGTCCCATCGATCGGCAGGTGAAATCGCTGCTGGGCTCGGTAAATGGAATAGAACATTTCTGTCGCGTCCTTGAACAGAGCCTCGGATCCGACGCGGAGACCGTGCGGGCCCCAGACAACCAGGCCATCGGTGTCAGGGACTACGACGCCGTGTTCGATCAGGCGATCCAGTGTCTCGTGGCGATAGGCGCTGATCGTCTCGCGGGCAGAATTCAGTTCGGTCAAACCGGCCGCACCGAAACGCTCGAGAAATGCAGCCATGTCGGTGACACCGATAAAGAGATCGGGGAGACGTTTCTCATCGGCGTCTCTGGGATGTTCGATCCTCCACTGCTCGATCCAGCAGCGCGCGCAGAAAATGATGCCAGCAGCGTCAAGGACCTCGGGTGTCGGAGCCCCTTCGCTATCAAAGCGGCGTGTTCTGCGTGCTTTCTCGTAGACTTGGACCGACGAGATCCACCGTTCGAATGCATACAGCCACATGGTCATTTGAAAGTTGCGCAAACCTCCGATCCCATTCTTAACGTGAAATCCGCCAACATCGCCCGGCGGTTGGGGGTAGCGCCGATCATAAGCCCGTAGGTCTCGGTTGATCGCAAAGATGAATTCCAGACCCAACTCGGCGGCCCGCGCCTCACACGTATCCCGGATGCGATGGTCAAGTCCCGCATCACCAGCCAGCAGATCGCAATCCAGCAAGGCTGCCAGGGACGTGAGGTCGAAGTGGGCTTCAACCTTGAGGTCTGGAAACGCGTTGGCTTTGACGGAATTCCGGAGCCCCGGCACATACGGTGAGAATTTCCGCAACTGATGCGACACGTGGCGAAAGAAATGCTCGTTCTCTTCGATATTCTCGACAATGATCCCGATGTCGACGTCGGAGCCGGGACAGATTTCCCGCCGTCCGGTGCCGCCCAACGCGTGAATCGCGTACGTCCCGCGCGGAGGTGCCTCGGCGATCACTTGCTGATAGAAGCGGCTCATCGCCTCGCGAATCACGCCGCCGCGATGGTTGACGATCGCCCAGCCGTCATGGAGCGACGCCGCACGAATCTTCTCGTCACTCTCGGCCAGCCCGGTCTGTAACGCTTTGATCCAGTCAAGCTGCGCAAAGTCGTCCTGTTCCGCTGGGGTGGGGTTCGCTGGGTTCATGGCATCGCCTTTCTCTGGCCCCGAGTATACAAAAATCGCACTCAAGTTGGCGCCCACGCGGCAATGACGGAGGTGAGCAGCGAGAACGGCCTCGTTGTTCGCCTTGCTTCACGGTGCTTGCAACCGCGAGCGGGCGGAGCCACCGCCAGCGCCCTCGGCCGGGGCACACGTGGGGGGCGAACAGCATCGCGACCTTCCTGGTTCGGGCATACTCCACGCGACAAATTCTTTGCGCAACCCGCAGCACCCGCAGAACCTGCAGGGTCACTGGTAAATCTCCCAGGTTCTCTCGTGCGGGTCTGCACCCTGCGCTCGGTCGCGACGATGAATTTGAACGACATCGCTTCGAGTTTCGCTCCAACCAAGATCCGCTCGGCGTCGATGCCCGATTCTCCCGACCATGTAATTAGCAAAGGAACTCCCCCAATGAAGCTGCGAATCAAATCGGCCTTCGCGTCGCTCGCCGTGGCCACCCTGTGTACTGTGGGTGCTTCGAGCCAAGCCTCGGCATTCGACCTCCTCGACGAATTGCTCGGCGGCGACAAGTACGTTGACGCTGGCGCCTGCGGTTGCTCGCAAAAGTCGGTCGGCCAAGTCCAAAAGTGTGGCAGTAAGTGTGGTGGCAAGGGTGTCGCCGGTCACGTCCAGCACAGTGGCGGCAAGCTCGGACACGTTCAGCGCAGCAAAGGCGGACACGTCCAGCACAGCCTCAGCAAGAGTGGCAAGAAAGGCGGCGACGGCAAGTCGAAGGGCCACGGCACGGACTGGTGCGGCATGGTGAAGGCAAAGATGGCCGAACTCAAATGCAAGCTTGCGTCGCACCACGGTAAAGGCAAGGGCAAGGGCAAAGGCGGTGACTTGGATCCCAATGCCGGTGGTTTGGGTTACAGTGGCTCGACGGTCGTTCCGGCACCCGAGATCAACCAGGGGTACCAGAGCGTTCCGGTTCCTCCCAATCCGGATCCCTCGACCTAAGTTGCTCGCGCCATAGCAGGCAACTGAGCTGGCGACAGGGCGCGATCGCGTGATCTTTCGCGACAGCCGCCCATCGAAACATCAAGCCACCCTTGCTCCGCGAGGGTGGCTTGCTTGTTGCGCTGGCGGCGTGAGTCGGAGACCACGCGGCGTCGTGCGGTGACCAATGTCGGTCACGACCCGACCGCCGCGGAATGGCTCTCTTGGTCTGGTATCGTGCGAGGGAAAAAGATCAGCAGGCCCACAACACTAACGGCCGCCAGGGCAGCGCTGCTGAGCCAGATCATGGGCCAGTCCCGCACCACGTTGTCGCCAGTACCGGTACTGAACCATTCGCCCACTTCGCCGCTGACGATGCCGCCGGCGAAGAACCCTAGCGCAATGACCAGCGTGCCATACATGGTCTGCATGCTCCCGCGCACATCCTTCGGCGCCACGTGATCGACATAGATGTAAGCAGCCGCCAGGAAACAGCCAAAGCAGAGGCCGTGCAGAGCCTGGCCGGTACACGCCAGCGCCAACTTGCTGGCGAATGGCAAGTCCACGGCGAACACCAGGGCAAACAGCAGACAACGCAGCGTGTACGCGACGGCGCCGGTGATCAATGTCGCCTTGAAGCCAAACCTGGCAATGGAAAATCCCAGCACGGCCATCACCAGAACCTCGAACAGTTGTCCGATGGCACTAATCCGCTGTTCGGCCGCTCCGGCCCATCCACCGCTGTCAAGAATGTCACGCAGAAACGGACCATTCCAGACAAAGAAGAATTTGTGCACGATCGCGATGAGAAAGCTGATCAAGACCAGCACCAGGAAATGCCGATATCGCATCATCCGCACGATCACACCAGGTGCGTAGTCCGACTTGTTTTTGCCGGCGGGCGGCGTGTGGGGGAGAATGAGGGAGTAGCCCGCCATGACCAACCCCATCAGCCCTGCCAGGGCGAAGGCGAACACGCGTGCTTGGTCGAGTTCGTCCCCCTCCAGGCCCTTGAGCCACCACGACTCGATCAGAAATGCCGGAACGACAAATCCGATCGTGCCGAAAAGCCGCGTCCAGGGGAACTCGAGATCGCTGTTCTTCAGATGCTGAAATGCCAAGGCATTGGTCAGCATCATGGTCGGGACGTACACAACCGAGTACGCCGTACCCAGGATGATGACCGGCCAGAAGGAAGTCTGCGTACATAACGCCAACATCAGCACACCGCCCCCGAGGTGGCAGAACGCGATGACACGTTGTGTGGCAAAGCGGCGGTCGACCAGGTGTCCCAAGAGAAAAGGTGCCAGGATCGGCCCGACCGCCAGGGCAGAACTGAACCAGCCGACCTGCCGGCCGGTGAACCCCAGTGTGTCCTGGACGTAGATCGACGCGACCGGCAAGTACGACCCTTGGATAAAGTACTGCAGGAACATCATCAAGGAGAGTCGGGTCATCAGCGGCCGCGAGCTTCGTGATTGCGTCTCAGCAGCGGCTTCGCTAACCTCGGACATCGTGCAACTCCTGTTCGTCGGCGGCCGGCACGGAATTCGTCAAGAGGATGGTCGCGGTCCCCTTAACACCAAACGATCGGACGAACCGAGCATGATACGCATTGGCATCGTTGGTTGTGGACGTATCTTAGCGGCCCATTTGCGCGGTTACCAATTAATGCGCGCTGCCGGGATCGACGATTTTCGTATTACCGCGCTCTGTTCACGGCAGGCCGACGATGCGCGGTCGTATATTCGACGCGGCACAGGCCCGCCACAACGTAAACCGGTGGGGACCGGTCCACACGATCCGCTGGCCGTGGGAAACGTCTACCTTTCTGATCTTCAAACTGATGTCGACGACGTGCAGGTCTTCACCGATTATCGCGAGATGGTTGCGACAGGCCCGGTTGACGCAATCAACGACTTCACCACCCACGCTTGGCACCATCAAATCGCCGCTGCCGCCTTCGCCTCAGGAAAACATCTACTGACCCAGAAGCCGTTGGCCGTGACCGTCGCCGCCGCCCGCCAGATGTGTGAACAGGCCGAGGCCAGCGGGCTCGTGCTTGGCGTCTTCGAGAATGCACGGAACCGGCCCGATACCCGGCACCTCGGCTGGTTGTTTCGCAACGGTTACTGCGGGAACCTGCAGATGATCCTCATGACGAACGTCGGCAACTGGTGGGGACCGGATCGCATCGTCGCGGAAACCCCCTGGCGACATCGGCGTGAGGAGGCCGGAGGGTTGGCACTCGATATCGGCGTGCACCTGTTCAATCACATTCGCTATGTCGCGGGCGAGATCGAGACCGTTGCCGCACGGGCAACCATCCTCGAACCGGTGCGGTTGACGCGGGATGCCGCCGGCAACGTGGTCGACCAGGTCGCCTGCGACGCGGACGACACGATCCTGGCGTCGTTCACCACGGACTCCGGAGTGCACGGCAGCGTGACGGCCAGTTGGGGCGGGCATGGCGCCCCCACGCTACTTGGTACCGGACGTGGCATGACCTACTACGGGTCGGCCGGGAACGTCGACGGCGACGTGGTGACGACCGACACCGGTGCGCGTCGTGAGCTGTCTGCGTTGTACGGATCCGAATGCCCGCCAGCTGATCAAGCGGCGCATTTTCCGCACGGGCTCACCGACGCCTTTGCCTTGAATCAGGCGGATTGGCTGGCCGCGATCCGGTCGCAACGGGAACCCGAGACGAGCGGTCGGGAGGGGCTCCGCGATCTGGCGGCGGCCTTCGCGGTGCTCGAATCCAGCTTCGCCCAGCGAACCGTGAGCGTGGCAGAAGTGGCGGCGGGTGAATTGCGCGAATTCCAGCGTCCGTTAGACGAGCGGTTTGGATTGTAGACTGACCGATGCCACCACTTGGTGTAATGCGTGGCCCTCCAACCGATGTTTTGAAGTAGCGAATGTCCCGTTTTCCACCGACGCTAAATGACCGAATGCAATTCGGCCACAATCCGGGACCGGATCGTTTTTCGCCGCCATTCGATTCAGCTACGGAAAAACCGTCTGTCGGCGAAAGAGGTGACTGTCCCGCTGACGCGGTGTCCGCTGCTGAAGCGCGCTTGAGCATTTAGCGGCAGAAAATGGGCGAGAAAATAAGTTACCCGACGCGTGAGTCTTGACGTATTGAAGTTGCGCCAATGAGCCGTGAAGCAGCGGCAGGCGTCTTCGCGTGGTCAAACTCCTGCGCCGCTTTGCGACTGATTGGCTCATGTTCCGGTGACCTGGGGGGCACTCCAGGCTGCAACCTGACGCGCCTTCGGCTCTAACCAAGGTGCAACTTCAAACCCGACGCGTCGGATTACAGGAAATCCATGCCTGTCGCTGTCCGTGTAGGCCACTTGGCAGGCGTTGCGTATCTGCGAAGATTGTCGAGGTTGTTGACGGCGTTGTCCTGCGGGAATGCCGCGAGCGGTGTTCGTCCCAACCGCCGTTACCCTGAAGCGGTGAGAGTTTGGTCGGCCCTGATTTGGAAAACAACGCGTGACCTCACGCCGGAAGGATCAACATGAGAAACTCCCTCAGATTCGTTCTGTTCACGATGCTGGCCGTGCTTGCCTGCCAGGCCATCTGCCTCTCCGCTCAAGAGGCCACGACAACGACGCCCGAGCGCACTTGGGCGATCCCCGATTCGAATGATGGATTGCCGGGGTCCGGCCCGATCCGTCGCTATGACTGGTTCAAGAATCTGTGGAAACAGCGGCGCAGCCAATGGGCTCGGCAAGTCCAGCAGGACCAGAATGCGATCGTGTTTCTGGGGGACTCGATCACGCAAGGTTGGGGCAATAACATGGGCGGCAGTTTTGGCGACGTCAAAGTTGCCAATCGTGGTATCAGCGGCGACACTTCCCGGGGCATGTTGATCCGCTTGCAGGACGATGTCTTAGCGCTGAATCCGGCCTGTGTTGTGATGTTGATGGGGACCAATGATCTCGAGGAGAAGGCAGAGCCGGCGACCATTGCGAGCGATGTGAAATTGATTCTGTCGGAATTGAAGAAGCACGACGCGGAGATGCCGATCGTGCTGTGCCTGGTGATGCCCAGTTCCGCCAGCAAGAGCCGCGCGGCTGACAAGATCAAGCAGATCAATGCCTTGTACTTGGCGGCAGCCAAGGGCGATTCGCAAGTGACCGTCGTCGACACGTGGACGTTGTTCGCCAATGAATTGGGGGATGCCAAGAAGTCTGAATTCCCCGACCTGCTGCACCCGAACAAAGCGGGGTACGCCAAATGGGCCGCTGCACTGCGGCCGATCTTCGCCACGCTCGGTTTCCTGGAGACCGAACCGGATCAATTCGCGGTCGAACCGGGGTTCGAAAGTCTGTTCAACGGCCACGATCTGACGGGTTGGGGATTTCATGCCACGCCTCCGGCTCAGGTTGAAGCGATTCAACGGCGGCGGAAGAAGAACCCTGCCGGACCCGCGTGGGCCATCGTGAAGGAGGCAATCACGTTCGACGGAAAAACGGTTAGCAATGATGGCCGCTACGTCGCCAAGAATGGTCGGCTAATCGTCACGACGCCGGCCGAAGGCCGCCGCATTCAGCAGTTGTGGACGACGCGCGAGTTTCCGCAGGACTTTGTCCTGAAACTCGAGTTTCGCGCCACGCCGAATGCGGATAGCGGAATTTTTATTCGGCAGCCCCAACTGCAATGCCGCGACTTTCTACTGGCCGGACCGTACCGGGAGCTGCAGAAGTACAAGCCGCAGGACTGGAATGAGATTGTGATCACGGTCCGGGGGGGGAGCGCCCATTGCACGTGCAATGGTGAACTGCTCGAAGCAGAATTCAAAGTCCCGGAGACCGGGCCAATCGGTTTGGAAGGTGACCGGGGCCAAATCGAATATCGCCGGATCCGGATCAAGGCCTTGCAGTGATCCGTCGTGGCCAAATTGCGCAATCAGGCAGCAAAATTGCGCAATCAGGCGGCAGTGAACGACAGCCGGCGGCACTGCCTAAGCACCGGTATTTCTTGACGTTACGGTGGGTCGCTGGTAACCTGTACGGTTCTCGCTGGACAGCGTTTTGTTTGCGGTCCATCCAAGCTTGAAACGCCGGCGCATGGGGGTCTTACACGCTACCCTGCTGGCATTGTGTGCTTGTGATTCGGCAAATCTCGCAGAACCTGGCGCTGGCCAACTAGGATCAAGGAAAAATCGCCCGCCTGTGCACC
>JAUIHJ010000402.1 GCA_030432015.1 bacterium | reverse complement strand
TGAGGCATTCTTCGGTTATTCGGCGCGCCAACGTGAATCTCCGCTGGTGCAGCCCCTCCGGCCGACACGACCGACATAACCGGCCGGGCACCGATTGCGGGCGTTGGCGTCGAGAATTTCCTGGCTGACAGCGAGGTGCGCCGGGTGCCGCTCCCCTCGGCCGCCGCAGGGCGCCGGTGATGTAAGTTTTGACAGGCGAAGAATTTTGACGTTGCATTTGGGGCGACGTAGGTTTTCAGAGGCACGACGGACAACACGTTGTACCGCTGGGGGCAAGGGAAATTGCCTTCGTAGCGACCGCGACCACCGAAACGTTGATGGCATCATGATCAATTCGGGCGACCCGACTTCGAATTCCACGCCGCACCAGACCGACAACGGCGCGGGGCGGCTCGAAGCCTTTTCGACATTGCTGAACACGCTGGACGCAGGCGCCGGCGCGCCGCCGGCGAGCCCCCCCAGCGATCCGCCGTCCCATGTCGACCTGCAACGACCCGTCGCCGATCCGCAACCAACCCTCGAGGGTGACCTGCCGCCTGTTGAACAATTGCGTGCCCGGCTGGGCATCGCCACCAGCCTGTTCATCGCACTTCGCTCGAAGCACGCAGCGACCGCCTCCCACAGCCTGCGCGTCGCCCTGGGAGTTTCCTCGTGGTTGCAAACGATGGAGTTATCCGCCGAAACACGAGACATCATCGAAATCGCCGCCCTCTTGCACGATATCGGGAAGATCGGCGTCGCCGACGTGATTCTCGAAAAGCCGGGAAAGCTGACCAATGATGAGGCCGAGGCGATGAATCGGCACCGCGAAATTGGACGCAAGATTCTGGCTGGCTGCAGCAATTCGACCGAACTCATTCGGACCGTCCAAAACGCCAGTGTCTGGTACGACCGCGACTGCCAGCACGCCGCTACCGACAACGGGCTGCCAACCACCGATCCGCTGTCGCTCGGGGCCCGCATGATCGCGATCGTCGACGCATATGACTCGATGACCACCGATCGCGTCTACCGCCCCGCGATGTCCGTCGAACGGGCTACGGCGGAATTGTTCGCCTGCGCGGGAACCCAGTTCGACCCGGATCTGGTGCACGATTTCTGCGAACTGCTGGATTGCGGTCGAGTTCAAGTTGACGCGGCCCACGCCCGCAAATGGCTGGAGGAACTTTCGCCGGCTTCGAGCAATACGCTCTGGTGCTGGAACGCCACCAACACAGAACGCGAACAAGCTCCGTCAACGGTCGGCAGCATGCCATTCAACGCACAATTACTCCAGAACATGCATGACGGCGTCATTTTTGTCGACGCGCAATTGAGAATTCTACTCTGGAATCGCGCCGCCGAACGCATGACGGGCATCTCCGAATCAAGCGTGCAACTCAAGCACTGGTCCCCTGCCCTGCTGGAACTCTGCGACGAGCACGGTCGCTCGCTGCGGGACAAGGAATGCCCGATTGCGCAGGCCCTTTACAGCGGCGTGCAGACAATGCGGCGTTTGATCATCCGAGGTGGCAATCGGAAGCAGATCGCCGTGGACGCCCATGTTGCTCCGGTGTTGGCATCGGACTCCACCATTTCAGGAGTCACGCTGGTGATTCATGACGCGTCGACCCAGATCACGCTGGAAGAACGCGTCCAGGTCCTGTACGAAAAAGCCACGCGCGATCCGCTGACGAAAGTCGCCAATCGCGCCGAGTTCGATCGCCTGCTCCCACTGTTCGTCGACGCCCACAAAGAACAGGGGGTAACCTGCAGCATGATCATGTGTGACATTGACCATTTCAAACGCATCAACGACACCTATGGCCATCAAGCGGGCGACGAAGCCTTGGTTTTGTTCGCGGAATTGCTTCAACGTCACGCACGGGCCGGTGACCTCGTGGCCCGGTACGGCGGCGAAGAATTCGCCCTGCTGTGCGCCCATTGTGATAACGCCACCGCGACGCGGCGGGCCAACGAGGCGCGGACCGCACTCGCGTCGCGCCCCCTTCCTCCGCTGGACAACAAATGCTTGACCGCCAGCTTTGGCGTGACCGAAGTCCAGGGAGGGGACACGCCCGAGACCTTTCTCCGCCGCGCCGACCGAGCACTGTTGCAGGCCAAGGATAACGGCCGGAATGTGGTGGTGCAGTTAGGAACAGGCGTCTCCGACGAAGAATCCCACAAACCCAAATTCAACCTCTTCACCTGGCTGGCCGGGCCGCCCAACGCGAGCTTGCTCGAGCGAAGCTTGATGACCGTGATGCCGCTGAAAATCACGGCGGAAAAGCTGCGAGGCTTCGTCGCCGACCATGGCGCCGAGGTGATCAACACGGAAGATCATCGTGTTATCCTGCTGATCGATGGACACAACACGCCGCTGTTGAAACGCTGGAATGACCGGGCCGTCCCGCTGGTCATCGAACTGACGCTGCGAGCATGCAGCATGCCCAGCGAAGGCAAACAGAGCGGCTCATACCAGCGCACCGCGATCAATGTCGTTGTGCGGCTGAAGCGACAACGCGACCGCCGCCGACACGACGCCGCCGAACGTGCTCGGCAGCTTGTCATGAGCCTGAAGTCCTATCTGATGGCACATGAATTTGTGAACCAAGGCGAGGCAATCGAAGCGATTGGCGAAGCCGCGCACCAGGATTTGGCCAAGAACGCCCGACACGTGATCTCACACTGGCTGCGACAATAGCGGCCGCCGACAAGGCGGCTACCTGGACCGCCACCTCCCGGCCGCCAGGCAGGTCGGCGTCAGGCGGGTAAATACCCGGCGGGGACGCGAAGCGAGCGGCGCCCAGTCGATCTCGACCGTTCCGGGCGTACCCCCCTCATTGCCACTCGGATTTTCATGCGGTATGCTGCCGGCAACGTGCGAAAATCGCGCGCCGATGGACAACTCGGCGCGAATTCGCGACATCCTGCCTGGGGTGCCTGAGGGAATTACCGCGAAGCGCGCAGGATCAAATCCTACGATTTGTCGTCTGCTGCCTTCGTGCTCGACGCGTGGTGTTTGCTTTGCGGCAAAGGATCACGTTCGCCCCAGTTGTGGGACTTACCAACCAGATTGAACCTACGAAACCGATCGTGTCCTGATTGGGAGAGAGAGAACATGGCTTATACACTTCCGGCCTTACCGTACGCATTGGATGCCCTGGAGCCTCATATTGATGCGCGAACGATGGAGATCCATCACGGCAAACACCACAACGCGTATGTGACCAAGGTAAACGACGCGATCGCAGGGTCGGCGCTGGAGAGCAAATCGATTGAGGATCTCGTCGCCGACCTCGCTGCCGTCCCCGATGCCCAACGCGGCGCGGTACGCAACAATGGTGGTGGACACGCCAATCATTCCCTGTTTTGGACGGTCATGGGGCCGAATTGCGGCGGCGATCCGACCGGCGAGCTGGCTGCGGCCATCGACGCGGACCTGGGCGGACTCGAAGCGTTTAAGACCGCGTTTGCGAATGCCGCCGCAACACGATTTGGAAGTGGCTGGGCCTGGCTCGTGGTTCGCGACGGAAAACTGGCGGTCGGGTCGACGGCCAATCAAGACAGCCCCCTGATGGGCGAAGCCGTTGCCGGTCTCAGCGGCACGCCGATCTTGGGCCTTGATGTGTGGGAACACGCGTACTACCTGAACTATCAGAATCGCCGCCCAGACTATGTGGCCGCCTTCTGGAATGTCGTCAATTGGGACGAAGTGGCGCGACGCTTTGCAGCCTGCAAGGGTTAGTCGGCACCGCCAGCGAGCGAGCCTTTACGGCTGGCCCGTCAGCGAGTCAATTCGAAGGTTTGAGCGAGCCGGGACCTGCCAGGTCCCGGCTCTTTTTTCTTGCCGCCGGATGCTCACCTGGAATCAATCAGCTCCTGGAGGTTGATTGGTCGCCAGCGACCCAGTTCACGCACCCGCTGGCGTTGAACACGGGCAAAAACTGGCGTTGACCTGCGGAAAACCGCCTCCTATGATCCGCCCCCCTGGACGCTGGCAGCTCTTCCCGATGAGAGGAAATTCTTCCGCAATCGGAAAATCTGGCGCCAAGTTTTCGGAATATGTGGCTTAAGCCGATCGTAACGACCGAATAACGCCATTGGATGGCAAGAGCGCGAGTACCCACTCGCGTGTGGCGCAACACCTGGTTTGCCTGCGATTCGCTTGCGATTCAAGTGTCTTCTCACAACCAACGTTAATTGAATACAAGGGCGAGGACCCATGCGAGCTTCATTTTCGCGATGGTCAGTTGTAGGTGCGGTGGTCGGTACACTGCTCATCGGCACGTCGGGATGCAAAAGCGGAGCCACGGCTCCCAGCGATTGGCTAAGTTGGGGCAAGAAGCCTTCCCCATCGGCACTCGCCAGCGCACCCCGCAAACCGTCATCCTCGTTGCCCAGTCCTCGCGCCGCGACCGGTGGACAAACCAGCTTGGCCAGCAACTCGTACGCCAGCTATGGAACGCAGGGGCCGAGCGGAGCGACCGCCAACGGAAGCCCCACAAGTAACTACAGCACGGGACCGTATGGCATGGCAAGCCATGCGACGCCGGCTTCCACGCAGCCCGGCAGCTCGCCCTATGCGTCGAACGGCCAAAGCGGCGGGCAACTTGCCAGCCAGAGCCAATCGCCGTACCAGGCGAACACAGCACCCTACTCGACCGCCGGGACAAACCAGCCAGGCGCCTACCCTGGCACGAACGATGCCTATCGAACCGCGGATGCTCGGTCAGCCGCCGGAGCGACCGGCTACCAGGCACCCGCCAACCCGTACGGTGGCCAGCAGCCCTATGGCGCACAGCAAGGGAGCTACACGGCACCGCAAGCGAAGACTTGGGAAACGCAGCCCGCCAGCAATTACGCGCCCGCGTCCACAACCGACTCGACCGGCCTAAGCAGCCAGGCAGGAGCCTATCAACCTGGCAGTACGGGTTCCGCCGCGTCCTTGCCGACCAGCGGCGGTTCGACGAGCCAGCCGAGCAGCACAACGTCGAGCTATCCGTCCAGCGGCAGTTCGTCTGGTTATCCTGCGAGCGGCAGCTACCCAACGGCCCCGACCAGCAGTCCGGGCGGATATCCCCAAACGGGTGCCGGCGCCTATCCAACCACCGGCAGCACCGGTCAGGGCTACGATTCGCCTTACGCCCGCTAAGTGCGGTCATGGCGAGCGATTTCGGAAGCTCGAACTCGCACTGCCTTGCCCAACACACAATCAGTCAAATCAGGTGTCCTGATCGAGCCACGGCGCGGTCAGGGCATTTTTTTTTGGCACAGCACGTCCTTTTCGCGCCGCGATCCACCGCAGCGGCGGCAGCCAGAAGCCTGCCGTGCCAACTGATATGCCTACGGCATTGACGGGTGCGCAACTTCAAGACTTGAAAACTTCAAGACGCACGCAGCGGGTTGCAATTTCTCCCGCGCGTGCCGCAGCTAGCGTCAGAGGAAAGCGCAACCTCAAAACTCGCGCGGCGACTTTCCGAAGCAGCACAACGTCAAGACTGACGCCGCGGGTAACCACCGGCACAACCCACCTGAACCTAAATCCAAGGTGGAACGAGGCCCAGTGCGCCGGCGCGCAGCACCATCGCCGTAGAGTGCCGTGAATCGCCGGATCTAGCTCGCCGTCGGACAGCAACGACTTTCGATCACCCGCACGGAGAGCCCGCGTTGGCCCAACTGCTGGGCACAATCGTGAGCTTGCGAGGCATTTGAAAAACTTGCGTGCAAATGCCATTCTTGGCGATGGTCACGCACCTGCACACGCATTTGGCAAGCGTTACCGCCGGGAGAGTTGGTCGCCGTCACCCGATTTCCCGGGTATGAATTGGTCTGGTTTGTTGCCATTTTCAGAGTCCAGCCACATCGCCTTGCCAAGTCACTGGGCCCACACCGGTCAGTTAGAATCGCTGACCCAAGGCCACCGTGACGTCTCATCAATGAGATATCGAGCGCAGATCACGCAGGCAATGACAAAATCTTCAGAGAATGCGATCGAAACGATCGCAGGAGCAACGGCGGGCGCACGAAGCGAACCGCAGCCCCTTCCGCTGGGACTCAATGCTCCTTGCTGCCGACGGCCGACCGCCTGACTCAATGGCGATGCGGCGGATCGGCGACTACCAACCCATCAGGATATTCGATTCGATCACCTTGCGAGCACGCTCAAGATCGGTGCCCGTCTCGTGCATATACAACCGAATCGCATGGACCTTGTCGCCCGCAGCTTTCGCCAGGCAATCCCGAGCAACGCTGCAGGGGTCCGCTTCGGCGGTCGTCAGACCGAGGGCGCCCTTGGAGATCACCCAAGTGTCTCGCGGGCGCTTCGTCATCCGGGTGACCTTATCCGAGGGATAGGCTTCGCTCACGACATCACGCGCTGCCGCATCATCTGCTGCCCACGTGATGATTATGTGTGCGTCTGTCTCGACTTCGAACAGGGGCACATCCAACTCCTTATAAATCGTTTAGTCTGTCAAAATGGACGTTTAAGGCAGCTAAGCATGCCCGACAATGCCTCGCTTTGCAAGCGGCTACCGCGGCGGAACTGGCGGCCACAAGTTGCTGCCTTGCCGGATGTCATTGCCAGCGATAGCCTTATGAGGTCCCTGCCGAATCAGCGTGGCTAAGGATTTCCGTTTCTACGTCTACTAATTTTGGTGGTCGAGTTCAACTCATGTCTCATACACCTTATCCAGAGCCAAGTGACGCCCCGGATTCGTCACCACTCGGCCGCGCTGGCACCTCCCCCCCCAACCCAGCGAAAACAAGCGGCACTCGGTTACTAACCACGACGCTGTGCGTCGTCGCAGTGGCCATCGTCGCGGTGCCGCTCCTGTATAAAGGCCTTGCTCAGGAGCTGGGGCGCTGGCGGCTGGCGGCGGCCAGCGAACTGCGACTCAACGGCGAATTGGCCGCAGCAATCCGCAGCCTGGATTCAGCACTGGAGTCCGACCCCAACCATGTCGAACTCTACCTGCAGCGGGCTGCGTGGCACGACGAGTTGAAGAATCACGAGGCCGCCCTCCAAGACTATCGCCAGGTGCAGAAGCTCGCAGGGGACGATCCTCGCATGCTCCTCGGTCGCGCCCTGACCTACCATCGGATGGGGAAGCCCACCGAGGCTCTCGGCGACCTGCAACAACTCGTCAGCGCCAGCACCCCGGCTGAGCGTGCGAACGCACTGAACACACACGCCTATTTTCGGGCCCTCAACAACACCGAGCTTGACGAGGCGTTGGTGGAAATCGACAAATCGATTGACATGGTAGGCCCACAGCCAGCACTGCTCGATACACGGGGTTTTATCCGTTACAGGCTGGGCGATTTGACAGCGGCCAGGAACGACCTCGAAAGTGCTGTCGCTGCTTACGAAAGCCACCTGGACCTGCCAGGTCTCCAACATCCTGCGACGGACGACCCGCTGAAAGTCGCTGACCTGCGGGTTCACAAATTCCAGATGGAGCGGGAAAAACAAGTGTTGGCGGTGGTAATTTATCACCGCGGCCTGATCTATGAGGCGTTGGGAGAAGCCCAACTCGCCAAAGCAGACTTTGACACGGTGACCGCGCTGGGATTCGAGCCCAACGACGAGCTTTTCTAAGCGTGCGGCCCTCCGGCCGCGTGGGGGCATCGAGCGGATACGCTTGCCCGACGAAGCGGGGCGGTCACAATTCGCGTTCTCCGCCCAACTTCAGCACCAGCCCGTGCGCCGTGGGCATGG
>JAUIHJ010000401.1 GCA_030432015.1 bacterium | reverse complement strand
TGGCACCCCTGCCATGCCGCTTGGGGTCCTGCGTTCCACAACTGCTTCGCCGTCTCGGATAGGGGCTTCCCAGCCTCGGAGATGGGTGCAATGGCAGAGTGAGCAAGCCTGTGGTCATCAATCATGGGTCTTCGCTGGAGATCCCACAGATTGGAGATCCCATAGATAAAGATGCAACGTTGCGTCGTCTCCGGCAACGACCACCATAAATTGTTCGTTGCAATGCACATGGGCGAACTTCACATCGGCCGGTCGGTCCGGCAGTTGCAAGCTTCCGAAAACCAAGCCTGTGGCGACGTCTGTGAGCCGGATTGTGCATCGATCGTCCAAGCTGATCAAGGTCCTGTCGGTTTTTGAAAAGGCGCTCGATTCGCCGACACCTATGTGTCCTGCAATCTGGCGTAAACGCGTGCCGCTCTTGCCGTCGAGAATCTCAACGGTTCCATCCGCATGGATACTTGCCAGCCAACGTCCTTGGCGACCGGCATCCAGTGCATGCGTATTGTTATCGCCAACCGTTCCCAACAGCTTGCCGCTCGCGACATCAAACGTGCGGACACCCTCAAACTGCCCTCCCACGGCGACCAGGCGGTCTTCGCCCAGAAACTCGACAGCGTAACCTCGGCTACCGAGCGGGCGCGACAGGACGACGTCTCCGTTGGTCGAGTCCACTACGACGACCAGTTCCCGTTCGTCGGTATACGCCAGCAGTTGTCCGTGCGAAGCGAATGCGATGTCACGGACGGCTACTTCGGACGGAATGGCATGTTCGCTGGCCAAGGTGCGCACGAATCGGCCCGTGTCACGTTCGTGTAGGTGCAGACCACCACCCACCGTTCCTGTGGCGATCCACTGGCCGTCGGCCGATGCGGCCAGTGATTGGAGGGGGGACGATCCTGCAAAGACAATCGCCAGCCGTGTTTCTGGTTCGATGCCCTGCAGCCGTCCGTCCAGCTTGGTCGCGGGGATTACCTTCTGTCGTCTTGTCTCCGATCCGAGCGAGTATCGGCGAATCGTGCCGTCCTCGCAGGCCAGCAGTAGTTCGTTGCCGTCCAGCACCGTGTCGTTAACGTGGATCCCTTTCCATTTGAGCGCCGTCGCGCCGCTCGCAAAGGGCGAGAACCGCACCACCGTTCCGTCTTCGCCGCTGCTGACAATTGTCGAGTCGGCGGTCACCACAAGCGACGTCGCACGCGCATCATGGGGTTTCCAAACGTCGATCGGGTCGAGCCGCTCGTGCGCGTCAGCCCAAGTTTTCTCTGCGGAGCCGAGCTGCTCGAAAGCGGCTTCCCACAGCCGAACCGTGCCCGTTTCGTCGCCGGCCGCCAGCAAACGGTCATTCTCGCCAAACGCCATGCAGGTGAACTTCGCTGCCGCCGAATTCCGTTCTCTAAACGCAACGGCGCGGAGGATCGGTCCGTTGAAGTTGAACAACGAAATATGCCGCTCGTTAAGATGCGAAATCGCGACGATCGGATCCTTGGTCGCACAACTCGCAAGGTAGGGTTGTTCGGTTTGCGAGCCGGCGAGTTCATGGACGAGCAGCGGCTCGTCTTCGCTCAATTGCCAGACTCCAAACTTGTCGGCAGTCACGACGAGCAGCGTTCCGTCGGCTGAGAAAGAGACGGCCCGGTTCCGCTTGCCGGCGGGAATGGTGAATGTGTGGCCATCTGGCAGACGCGTTAGTTGCACTGGCTCATAGCGACTGCCGGCTGCCAACCACTTGCCGTCCGGCGAAAAGGCAATCGATTCGATGGTCGTCTTGTGAGACTGCAAGGAGCGTATTCGCTGTCCGGTCGCGACGTCCACCAGCACCACGTGTGCTAAATCGAGCAACCAGGGCTTGCCGCCAACGGCGATCGTCGAGCCATCAGGCGACAACGCGAGGGCGTGAAGTTCGCCAATATTCGGGCCCAATGAAGCCAGCTCTTGACCCGTTTGCCAATCCCAAACACGTACCAACCCATCGGTTCCCGCAGTGTAAACCTGCTGCCCGTCGTGGCTCAACACGCACTCCGTTGCCGCACCTTCGTGGCGCCCGAGTTCCGCATACTTGGCACGGACATCGGCCGCCAAGACAAACCACTCGAGTCCTCGCAGGTCGCGATCTGCCGGCAATTCTTGGCGCGCCAAGATTTCGACCGCGTCGCGCACCTGGCCGCGTTGCCAAACGTCGAACGCCAGCCGGATGTCCGAACGGTAGCTCGTTTGGCGAGCGGTTTGTCGCTCCGCATCGGCGATCTGCCGTTGCGACTCGGCCAATTGGCGGGCTTGCCGGGCCAGTTCGCGCTCTTGCCGTGCCTCACGCAGGGCGTGCGACATGTCGCGCGTGTGCTGTTTGACGGCACGGATATAGACGCCCATACCGGAAATAATAATCGCCATCGCCGCCACGATGACCAACACGAGCGCGGCTGCCGAGGGCTCGCGCCGGGCCCAGCGGGCGACACGTTCCGCGGTTGTGATGGGCCGCGCCACGGTCGCCTCGTTGCGCAGAAAACGGTCCAGGTCGTCGCGCAGTGCTGCTGCCGACCGATACCGTCGCTCGGGGCGCTTCTCCAGGCATTTCAAGCAGATTGAGGATAGATCGCGGCCGACGCGGCCGACATGTTCCGACGGCACGAGTGGCTCGGCATGGGCAATCTGTTCGATTATCGCGAAATCACTCGAGCCTGAAAACGGCTCGGTACCCGCCACAAGCCGGTACAAAAGAACCCCCAGCGAAAAAACATCCGACGCAGGTCCGTGGGATTCCACGCTGCCGGTCGCCTGTTCCGGCGACATGTACGCTGCGGTTCCCAGCAGAAGTCCCGCCCGCGTAGGCGAGGTTTCGCTGGTCAGGTCGCGCGCGATGCCAAAATCCGTGAGCCGTGGAATCAACATCGATTTGACCGCCGTGGTTTCCATCATCAACAAGATGTTTCCCGGCTTGATGTCACGATGAATCAACCCTTGGCGGTGCGCATGATCAACTGCGTCGGCCAATTGCCGTATCAGCCTGGCGGCTTCCACGGGATCGACCGGAGCACCCAACTTGTCCAGCCACTCCGCCAAGTTCTGCCCCTGACAGTATTCCGACACGATAAACATGCGGCCGTGATCGATCCCCGTCTCGAACACAGGGACGATATTCGGATGGTGCAGCCGCGCGGCCAGATGAGCTTCACGTTCGAAGCGCTCTTGCAAATCGGCACGAGCGTGGACGCCCACGTGCGCCACCTTGATGGCCACATCGCGCTTGAGTATGGGGTCTCGGGCCAGCCAGACGGTGCCGAAGCTGCCCGTCCCCAACAGCCGGTCAATTTTGAAACGCCCCAACTCCGTGCCGACGAGCGACGCCATTTCGGGATCGGCGTTTGCCGATCCATCAAGAAAATCACCCGCTTGCTGATGGGCACGCAGTAATTTCTCCACGCGGGATCTGAGTGGTGTGTCATCCGCGCACGCTTGTGCCAGGTACGTGCGACGATCTTCGTCTGACTCACAATCCAATGCTTCAAAAAAGACGTGTTTGACTCGCGCGCCAGCGTTTAACATCGCAAGACCCTGGATCCAATTCCGTTCAGTGGATTCATCGACGGTGGGCCACGCTAGTGGCCGGAGGATTTACGGGCGGGAAGCGCATTCAGCCGCAACTCCCCTCTTTCGGTTAGTTGTTCGTAGAGCCAGGCCCGCGCATAGGCCCAATGGCGATCGGCCGTGCGGGGTGCGAGTCCCAGCACTTCCGCGGTTTCGCGTTGACCCAGGCCAGCAAAAAATCGCAGCTTGACCAGATCGGCGCATAAGGGTTCCTCGCTGGCCAATCTGGTGATCGCTTCATCCAACTCCAGGAGTTCCTCATCAGGCGTCTCGAGGACGAATTCGACCTTGCTGAAATCAATGCGCCGCAGGTCGCCGCCGCGTTTCTTCCGGCTGCGGTCGCGGGCCCGGTTGAGCAAGATCCTCCTCATTGCCTCGGCGGCGGCCGCGAAGAAATGGCCGCGTGAATGCCATTTCTGAGGCTCGCTGCCCTGCACAAGCCTGAGGTACGCCTCGTGAACCAACGCCGTGGCCTGAAGTGTCTGACCAGGTTTTTCATGTGACAGCCGCTGGGCGGCCAACTTCCGCAATTCATCATAGACGTGCGGCAGTAACTGCTCGGAAGCGGACGGTTCCCCAGTTTCAAGTTGGGAGAGAATGCGAGTTACTTCGCTCACGGCGCGGGCCCAGGGAAACTGCTACAGAACAAGTTTAGTATACCGGTTTGCCCAGTATCCGGCAGGTCTCTGGTCGAGCGAATTCACCCCTAAGCGGTGGCGTTGGCTGCTAGCATGACCGCAATTTTGGAAAAAATGCTTTGTCGCGTGGCGCACTGTGGGTGCAAACGGGGCATTGAAGTGTAACGGGCGATGCGATGACGGGTCCGGTCGTTTTCGCAGTTGTCGTGGGGCAGGTCGTTAACATCATGCCACAGCAGCATGTTAACGCATTCGTGGGGCAGGGAGTTGTTGACGCCAGAGGTCAAACCACGCGTCACGCTCGCCAGTCAGATATCTATCGCCACGAATTTGGAGCCTGTCATGTCCGCCATCGGTACGAAAACCACTTCCCAGCTCCGTTCGATTCGCAGCGGCCGTCACGGTCACCGCAACTCGGACGGCAGCCAGCGCCGGCGTCTGTTTTTTGAATCGCTGGAAGATCGACGGCTGCTGGCGATTACGGGCGAATTGTATTTGCTCGATGCGGGCGGTCAGGTGACGGCCGCCTATCAGGCGGGCGATAGTGTGCGGTTTCAGGTCGAGGACGCAGACGTCAACGTTGATCCGGGCTTCGCTGAGACGCTGCAGGTGCGGGTTACTTCGGAGACCGAGAACACGGGCACGCCGTTC
The DNA here is from genome assembly GCA_030432015.1 of bacterium. Classification (GTDB taxonomy): domain Bacteria; phylum Planctomycetota; class Planctomycetia; order Pirellulales; family Pirellulaceae; genus ARS98. Next base: position 2,853 of record JAUIHJ010000401.1, on the reverse strand, counting down.
ACATTCACCCCTCCGGTCGCCGGTGGCACGAATGTCGGCGATGGCACCCTGACCATCATCGAGGTTGGTTTCTCGGCCAATACCGAGGACTGGACGCTGACAGCGATCAACACCAGTCCGCTGCAATTCGAAGTGACAGGGAGCCTGTCCGGTCAACAGATCCAGGACTACCAGGTCGATGGCGGCCCCTACAGTACCGACAACGAAGAAGTGCGACTGGAAATTGAGGCAGGCGGGACGCCGTTCGCCGTTGGCGATTCGTTTACCTTCAGCACGACCGCCGGCACGATCATCCGCGAGTCCGTGACGCTGACCGAGACCGGTCCCGACACGGGTGTGTTCAGAGGATCGATTCCGACGAATGAAACAACCACACCAGTGGCAGGTAACGGATTTTTGGAGGTCAGTCCCGGCGATCGCATTACCGGCTTCTACGACGATGTGGATGGTGACTTCGGGTTGCCGGCCCAGGCGAGGGCGAGCGCCTTGTTCGTCAAGACGGTGGTCAACGGTGGGACGATCAACACCAATACAACTTGGGACGCGGCCGGAAGCCCCTATTTGCTGACGGGCGATGTGACGGTTACCAGCAGCACGACGCTGACAATCTCCGACGATGTGATCGTCTATGTCCTGGCCAATGAGGATGACACGAACAGCGGCGAGGTTTCCTTTGACACGGAGCTGATCATCCAGGGGATGCTGGACGTCCAGGGGACCGCCGGTTCCGAGGTATTGTTCACCAGCAGCAACCGCCTTGCCGCGGCGAACGACTGGCGAGGCATTCGTGTGGACGGGGGGAGCGCGAACTTCAGTCACGCGATTGTGGAGTACGGCACCTACGGGATCTATGGTCGCGACTTGCGTTCCGGTGACACGCTTTCAGTATCTGATAGCGTGATTCGCCACTCGGGTGAGTATGGGATTCGCAACAGCGACGGCTACAGCGAAGCGACAATCTCGATCACGGACAGCCAGATCATCGATGGTCGAGGGTATGGGATCTTCGCTTCCAGCGATTATGACAACTGGACAATTACCGGCAACACGATCACCGGCAACGGCAACTACGGGCTGCGTCTTTCGGACATGTTTTCTCTCCACATTTCTGACAATGTCATCTCGAACAACGCGCACGGCGTGGAGTTGCTCTACCCACAACGTGACATCACGTTTTCGGCGAACGAGGTCCGCGACAACGCGGGTCGTGGTGTCTGGATCCGTGAAATCTACGCAGACGTCAACGTTGCACTGACCGACAACGCGTTGACCGATAATGGCCTGGGGGAGAACAGTCAACGCTCCGGATTCTATCTACAGGGGATTTACTCGAATATCGGCCTGGAGTTCAGTGGCAATACCGTGACGGGCGGCGCCGGTTACGGAATCTTTGTCGAGAACTACAACCACGATCTGAGTCCGGAAATACGGGACAACGTGCTTTCGACCAACGGTCGGCAGGGGATCTACCTGACCGGCACGATGACTCCGGACATCATCGGCAACACCATCACCGGAAACAATCACGGCGGCGTGTTCGTGAATTACACCAACGTCAACGGAGACGGACGATTCTCACTGCAGAGCAACGACGTCACGACCAACAACGGTTATGGCATCCGCACCGAACAATATGCGGAACCGGCTCTGGCCTTCAACGACATCCACGACAACACGGGCTTTCAGGTTGACAACCGCACCGGCAATGACATCATCGCCCGCAGCAATTACTGGGGCGCCGCCGTCACCACGATCATGGACGCGGGAGGCAACCCCAAGGATCTGGCCGCTATTTACGACGTCTTCGATGATCCCTCGCGGGGATTTGTCAACTACTCTGCCTGGCTGGCTGGCACTGCGTTGGATCCTGGCAATCCACCTACACCACCGACGGTGATCACGGGTGAACTCACTTTGCTGGACGACAACGGTAACGTGACATCGACGTACGAGGCAGGTGAGTTAGTCCGGGTCCGCGTCAAAGATCCTGGGATGAATACCAATTCTGGTGTGCTGGAATCGTTCACGGTGCAGGTCACTTCAGACACGGAGAATACAGGCACGCCATTCACGTCGACTCCTCCGGTTGCCGACCCCGGCAACACGGGTGGCGGCACGATGTCGATCATCGAGGTTGGGTTTGCAGCCCAGACCGAGGACTGGACACTGACGGCGACCAGCACCAGCCCGCTGCTGTTTTCCGTGACGGGCAGTGTCTCAGGCCAACAGATCCACGCATACCAGGTGGACGGTTCGGACTACAGCACGGACAACGACGAAGTGCGTCTGAAGATCAGTCCTGCCGGTAATTCTTTCGCCGTGGGCGATTCGTTTACCTTCAGCACGACCGCCGGCACGATCGTGCAGGAAGACGTGACGTTAACAGAAACGGGGCCGGACACGGGCATCTTCGAGGGCTCGATTTCTCTCAGTGAAACAAGCACGGCTGTCACCGGCAATGGCGTGCTGGAGATTCTCTCCGGCGATTTGGTAATTGCCTTCTACAACGATGCCGAGGGGGACTTTGGTCTGGCCACTCAGGTCCGCGAAACGGCACTCTACGCGGCCACCGTGATCAACGGCGGTACGATTAGCAGTGACACCACCTGGGATATTCTAGGCAGCCCGTATCTGCTCACCGGTGACGTGACGGTGGCCGCAGGCGTGACGCTGACAGTGGAAGAGAATGTGCAGGTACTGATCCTGGCCAATTCGGACGACACGAAGAGCGGTGAGGTTTCCTTTGACACGGAACTGATCATCCGAGGGATGCTGGACGTCCAGGGGACCGCCGGTTCCGAGGTATTGTTCACCAGCAGCAACCGCCTTGCCGCGGCGAACGACTGGCGAGGC
>JAUIHJ010000400.1 GCA_030432015.1 bacterium | reverse complement strand
GATGCGGCGATAGAGTTCGCTGGTGGCACGATGACCCGGTGTGATCGCGCGGCGTCCATCGCGCATGGCCACCGCTGCGTCGCGCAGGTCGAGCCGCAAGTCCGCCTCGCGACTGGCTTCGTCCGGACCATGACAGGCGTAGCAACTGCCCGAGAGTATCGTGCGAACCTGCTGATCCAAGCTGACCGGTTCGTTCGCATCCGCTGCGCGCCCAACGGGGCTGCTTACAAGGAGAGCAACGATCAACAAACCGGCGCCCAGCCGCAGTGACAATCGCGATGTCAGAACCTCGTTGGTCATTGAATTCCTTACTTGAGTCGCATCAAAGTTGCTGGGCATGTGGAGCGTGGCAGCCGGTCGTGTGCAGCGTCGACAACTCGCCCTCAGTCTAATCGATCGGCCGGATGAATGCAGGCGTCGCGCCTGCCCCAGGCAGTTGCGCTGTTCCATGGTATGGCGAGAATGGTAGACTGTCGTCCCGCCCGGACGGCGGGCCCGGCTTGCCGATGGCCCCTATGGGGCACGCCTGCCGCAACCCCGCCAACAGACGCGTTTCATTTGCCTAACAGGAGCACTACGTTGCGATCTTCCATTCTTGCCGCGAGTCTTGTCGCCAGCTTGGCATCGATTGCGTTCGTCGCACCCGAACGCGCCGCGTGCGATGAAGTCGACATGCCGAACGCCAGCGAAAAATCCGCAGCGACCGCCATCAACGATGCAACATTGCGGGCCCACATTCGGTTTCTGGCTGATGACCTGCTGGAAGGACGGGGGCCTGGCACGCGAGGCGACCAACTTGCACAGCGATACATCGCCACCCAGTTCGAGGCGCTCGGATTGAAGCCCGCCGCCCCTGACGGCACATGGTATCAACCCGTACCGTTGGTCGGAACGAAGACGCTCCCCCCAGCGACCATTACATTTCATCAGGGAGAAAAGTCGCTGGAGTTGAAGTACTCGGACGACTTCATGGCCAACGCCGGTCGACCGGCCGAGCAGTTGGGTTTTCGCGATGCGGAGGTTGTCTTCGTCGGTTTTGGGATTGTCGCGCCGGAATACGACTGGAACGACTACAAGGACATGGATCTCAAGGGCAAAGTGTTGTTGATGATGAACAACGACCCGGCGGATGACCCCCAGTTGTTCGCTGGCAGGCGGCGTTTGTACTACGGCCGCTGGGACTACAAATACGCGATGGCTGCCAAGGTGGGCGCGGCCGGCGCGCTGATCATTCACACGACCGAGTCGGCCGGTTACCCCTACCAGGTTGTGCAGACTTCGTGGGCCGGCGAAGAGTTTGAACTGGAGGGGCAGCAAGGGCCGCGTGACGAAATGAACGGCTGGCTGACCGACGAAGCGGCGCGTCGCCTGGCAAAACTGAGTGGGCATGACTTGGACGCACTGCGCGCCGCAGCCGAAGAACGCGAGTTCCAACCCGTCCCGCTCAGCACGACGTTGTCGATTGACCTGCGTTGCGAATCACGCAAGCAAACAACCGCCAACGTGCTTGGCTTGCTGGAGGGGAGCGACCCGGAGTTGAAAAGTGAGATGATCGTCTACATGGCGCATCACGACCACATTGGCATGTCCGCCGAACGCGACGAGCGGGGTGACAATATTTATAACGGGGCGATCGATAATGCCTCGGGGGTCGCGGCGCTCCTGGCGACGGCACAAGCGTATTCGCAGTTAAAGCAACGACCGGCGCGGTCGATCTTGTTCGCGGCGGTTGGCGCGGAAGAACAGGGGCTGCTGGGGTCGGAATTCCTGGCCGCGCATCCACCAGCGCCGGCCGGCTACCTGGGCGCGGTTATGAACATCGACGGACTGAATTTCTACGGGAGGACCCGCGACGTCAACGTGATTGGCTATGGAAAATCGAATCTGGATACCCTCGTCGCCGCCGTGGCGAAATGGCAGGAACGACACGTGACTCCCGACCGTTTTCCCGACCGAGGATTCTATTATCGATCGGACCAGTTCAGTCTGGCCAAAGTCGGTGTGCCTGGCGTCTATCTGCACGCCGGGATCGATGTGATCGGCAAGCCGGCAGGCTGGGGTCAGCAACGTCGCGAAGATTGGGAAGCGACGAATTACCATCAACAGAGCGACGAGTACAGTGATCAATGGGATCTCAGTGGGGCGATCGCAGATGCCCGATTGCTATTCTACGTCGGGCTGCGCGCTGCACAGCAAGCGGCGATGCCTGCCTGGAACCCGGGGGACGAGTTTGAAGCGGCCCGACATGCGGCGCTGCAACAGCGCCGCGCGGAATAGAACGGACTCCGGTGGCGCACTGGCTCGCCCGTGGTGCTGCAGTTCGAAATGACTCACGGAGATCACGTGTCGTCCTGTTCGGTCGTCCGCCAGACTCGCTGGATGACACGATGGTGCTGACCCTCGAGCGCTGCAGCTGCTCCCCGTCGCGGTGGCGGTTAGACGTCACACACTTGCGCGGCGTGTCGTAAGGCTTTGACTTTGTCATCCCAGGTGGGAATGAATTCCTGGGCGACAAAGCCCTGGTAGCCCGTCTCCAAGATCGCCTTCATAACCGCCGGGTAGTTGGTCTCTTGGGTGTCATCCAGTTCCCCGCGGCCTGGATTTCCGGCGGTGTGATAATGGCCAATGACGTCCTTGTATTGCCGGATCCGCCGGATGACGTCGCCATTCATGATCTGCACGTGGTAGACGTCAAACAGCAACTTCATGTTCGGTGAATCAACTCGACGAATGAGGTCCACGCAAAAATCGACGTCGTCACCAAAATAGCCCGGGTGACCCTTCATGGGATGCGTGTCGTCGCGCGAATTGAGGTGTTCGAGGCATAGATTGACGTTGCGCGCTTCCGCGTATCCAATCACGGACTTCCAGAGGTCGACACAATTCTGGGCACCCTGCTTGTCCGAGATCCCCGGCTCGCGCATCCCGGTAAACGTAATCACGCTGGGACAACCGACCGCGACGGCTTGATCGATGCTCTCGCGCAGCTTCTTCGCATTGGCCTCGTGATTCTTGCGGGTGATCGGCCCGTCTTTGAACCCGTGGCTACTGACCAGCGAGATTTCCAAGCCCAGATCCCGAGCCGCCGGGTAGTCCGTCCAGGAAATGCCTTCAATGCCCACCAGTCCAATGGCGCGGCAATGCCTGGCCAATTCGACCGCGGACATCGGCTTGAAGCACCACCCCATGACCGACTGGCGAATCCGCCCATTGGCGATCTTGAAGTCCGCTTGAGCGTCGACAGCGGGCAACTGGGCCTGAACAGCGGACGCTGCACCACACAGCCCGGCCGCACCGGCCACTTGTAACAGGTGTCTTCGTGAAAATGCCATGGAGAACTCCGTTCAGGGGAATGCGGTCGGAAGTCGAGCGACAGGGGGTTCGTTAGCCGCCTTGCAACTTTTTGATCGCGTCGTCGCGCGTCTCGCAGATGGCCCACAGCAAATTCAGCTTGGTTAATTCCAGGACTTCAAGCTCGTGTGGCGAAACGTTGCAAAAGATCATTTCGCCGCCGGCCGCTTTGACCCGCTTCCAAAACTTCACGAAGAAAGCGAGTGCGGTCGAGCCGTAATAGTCGGTCCGGTAGAAATCCAGAATGACATCTTTTCGTGCGGCTGCCTCCAGTTGATCGAAGACTTCCATGACACCCGCTTCGAGCGCATCGAACTCAAGTTCGCGGAGATCCAGGTTAGGAACCAGAATCAGAATGTCGTCCGCATGTTCGAATTCAAAAATCGAATCCTTCATTGTCCTCAACTCCCGCGAAACGCCACCTGGAAACCGGATGACACGAATCGGGACCGCCGCTGGATCGTGGACGGTTCCTGGTGGTGCCAACTTGATTGTGCCGCGTTACCTCGTCTCAAGATATTCTGGCACGTCGGGTGGTACTTTTCAATTGCCGATGCCAGCACCGCTAGTCAGCCAGTTCCGTTTTTGAAGTGTCCGGAGCGAACAGGATCACGATCACGCCAATCACATAGATCAAACTCGTAATTTGCCCAATCCTGGCATAGTTGCCGCCGAACGAATTCACCAATGCGGCGCCCCCTAAGACACCGAAGGCAGTGATGATTCGGCCGAAATTGAAACTGACGCCGGCGCCGGTGGAGCGGACCCGTGTTGGGAACATTTCGGGCAAGCAGAGGGGAAGCCAGCCGAAATAGAACCCGCTGAATAGCCCCAGGGCCGCGGTCCAATACAGGAATTGCGGATCGCCGGGTTCAAGGACCCAGAACAGATATTGTGCCGAGAACAGCGCGGCGAAGCTGACCAGTCCATAGAACAGGCGTCGACCGACCCACATGGCCAACGCGCCGCCCAGCAGACTGCTGATCGATCCTGGCAACGCCCGCGCGATCATCACGCGGGACTTCAGAGCGGGGTCGGATTTGACCTCGGCCGTCGCCGCACGGTCGCCCACCTTGCTGGCCCAGGCGTTGGCCCAATTCGAACTGCCCCAACCTCCGAACAGGGGAACGGTGCCCAGGGCGATACCGATGACCGTCGTACGTAGCAGCGGTGGTCGAAAAATTTCCGGCAGCGACCAGGCGCGTGTTGGACGTTCTGCATCGTCCGAGCCACCTGCGGGATTGGGTTTTCCTGTTGGGCCACCCAGGGCGAGCCACCGGGGGGACTCTGGAACGGCAGCCAGGACAAACAACCCCAAGACCACCGGGGCTCCGCCGAGGAGCAGCGTCCAGCGCCAACTTTCGGCGGTAATAAACCAGCCGCAGGTCACCACCGCAAACAGCAGGATTCCCACGTTGGCTGCCGTCCCAATCGCACCCGCCAAGAAGGGCCGGGAGATGTTCGGCCAGGCCTCGGAAACCAGGGCGATCCCATTGGGCCACATGCCGCCAATCCCCAGACAGGTCAGGAATCGCAACACCAACATCTGGGCCGGCGATTGGGCGTAGGCACTGACGAGGGAAAATATCGAGTAACAGAGGATGCTCAGCGCCATCGCTTTGCCGCGACCATAGCGGTCGCCGACTTTCCCCAACAGCAGCCCGCCGCATGCGGCGCCGATCAGAAACGCGCAGATCAGCCACCCGAACCATTGGCCAACCTGGCCTTCATCCACCGAGCCAAGCAGGTCCTTGACGGCAACTCGCATCACGAGTGACGAAATCGCGAGGTGCACTCCCGCGAACATCCATCCCAGGAACGCGGTCACAAGTACCAGAATGCAGCCTGCAGTCGAAAGGGCGCTGGCCGGTGCCTCGCCGTCCGCCGCGTCAAGATTCGCCGATGGTTCGTGTTTGTTCATCGTCTGCGGAATGATCTGCTGGTGAAGAGTGATTGGTGCGTTGCGTCGTACTGTCGCAGCACGAAGAGAACGACGTTGAAGAGCGATTGGCGTACAGCGTGAACTCGTGGTGAATTCGCGGAGGACGGGAACGCCCGAGTGTACCTGACGTGGAAAACGTTTGACACAGGCAAACGATCCGTTTATCACCAAACACACCTGTGTCCGCAGATCCACACCCGCAGATCCACAACAAGGCGATTCCGATGAAGACTCACCGTTTGACCGCGTACGCACTCTCTACTTACTGTCGTGCGGTATCGCGATCCAATCGGCTGATGGCCCTCTGTTTGCTTGTTGGGATGGTTGGTCTGGTTGACCTCCCACGGGTGGACGCGGGCCAACTCTGGGCCGGCGCCGCAAAGGTCGACATCACCAATGTCGAGGCTGGCCCCGTAAACGACCCACTGTACGTCAAGGCCCTGGTGATCAAAAACGCGAAGACCGTCGTGGCAATCGTGACCGTGGATGCGGTTGCCATTGCCGAGATTGGATCGATCGGCAACGACTATCTCGACAACGTGCGCAACCAGGTCGAAAAGGAACTCAACATTCCGCCAACGAACGTGATGATCAATGCCAGCCATTGCCATGGCGTGGTTTGCGCGGACGTCGAGCAGCGCACCTTCGACGCAATCCAGCAGGCCATGCAGCGGTTGGAGCCGGTGACCGTCGGTACCGGGACCGGTCAGGAAAATCGGATCATGGAAAACCGTCGGCTCAAGCTTACCGATGGGAGAGAGATTGATGTTCGCCACGCGTATTCGTTGCCGCCAGATGACGAAGTTGCGGAAGTGGGGCCGATCGATCCAGAGATAGGTGTGCTGCGATTGGACCGCGCCGATGGCCGCGCATTGGCCGTTGTCTACAACTTTGCCTGCCACCCGATTCAAGGTGTTCCTAGCGGTGGCAACACGGCGGATATGACGGGATTCGCCTCGAATGTCATCGAAGAAAATCTTAGCGAAGGCACGATCGCCCTGTTCGTGCAAGGCTGTGCCGGTGATATCAACCCGATTGTCTACAAACCGGTTGACCATCCTCGGGATGCAGAACCGCTTGGCAATCTACTCGGCCTCAGCACCCTGCGGGCCGCGCGGAAAATTGAATGCAAGCCCGGCGATCGAGTCACCGTGCTGAATGAAGTGATTTCGCTTCCGCGGGCCAACCTCGCCGAGCGAATCGTTGTCATGCAGTCGGAGCAACTGCGTCTGGCGCAGTCCCTACGAGGCACCTTCTTGAACCTTAAGTCGTTCCTTCCCTTGGCGGTGAAATACAACTTGTCGCCAGACTTTCCGTCCTACTATTCGCACCGATACCTGCATGAAGAAGCGTTGGGGCGCGACGATCTACGCAAGCTTGACACGTTGAATCGCGCGAACATGAAGCAGTACATTCAAAATGTCTACACCATGGAACAATTAACCCGGTTGAACACCAATCTCGCGCTGCTGCGGAAGCACCAGGCCAACCTTGTTGCGGGTGGCAAGGCGACGATCGATGTCGAGCTGGTCGGCATCAGGATCGAGGATTTTGTGCTGATCACTTTTCCCGGCGAGCTGACCGTGCGGATCGGTTTGAACATCAAGCAGAAGTCACCTCATCCGCAGACCTTCGTCGCCGGCTACACCAACGGGTACATCTACTACGCGCCGACGGCCGAACAGCTCCGTAATGTGGGCGGTGCCCAGGAGGATAGCGACTGCCTGCTGGCACCGCCGTGGCAGGCGATCTTTGAGGAAAAGGCGGCCGAGATGTTGGAGAAGCTGTAGCCCGGAATCAGCAACCTTGAATCAACAGCAGGATTCCGAAGAGCAGAGCAATCCCGATGATCCACCACCAGAATCCGGGGATATCATCGCCGGCGTAGTTGGGTTCGGGCATGCGGTCTGTTCATTCCTCGTCAGTGCGGCGACACGCCAGTGTCCAGCCGCATGACAAAATGTGTGACGCGGAGGACAGGGACATCGCATGTGTTGACAACCACTTCCGGTGCGTCGGCGACGCGGGCTGCTTCCTGGAGAAGTTGCTCGAGCGATAACCCCATCATTACCGCCGGCGGATCCAAATCAACCGCCAACGCACGGAAAAGTTCGTGTGCGCGGCGGGCGTGTCGCGCGACTCCAATGGCCCGTCCCTGGCGTGCCGTCACGAAGGCTGCGGTCAGCTTGATCAGGCCCTTGAGAAAATCGGCCGTTCGGCCGTGCCGGCCCGCCGCCACCCAAACCGCTTCCCAGCTCTCGTGAGCTTCCCAGTAATAACCGTGGTTGAAGAGGTCAATTCCCCGCAGGTACGGCCGACACGCCTGCCAATCGGCCGGGGACGGCGTCCGGCTGGCTGGCGTGTCGGCTGGACGCTTCGTGCGGCCGGGGACATATGCGCAGCTGGGCAACGGTGTGTCCGCAACATAACGGGGG
>JAUIHJ010000399.1 GCA_030432015.1 bacterium | reverse complement strand
CGCATTCCGCCACCGTTGGATTGCGTCGGTGCCAAGCTGCAGGCCGCTTGGTTGCGGCATGTCTTCAACAACGGCGCTAAGGATCGTCCCTATATGTTTACGCGGATGCCTCGCTTTGGTGAGCCCAACGTCGGTCAGTTAGTCACCGCATTGGAGGCTGCCGATGCTCCCGAATCCACGCCGCCGTTCAACAGCGAAATCCCGGATCGCCGCTTGAAAGCGGCCGGCAGAAGGTTGGTCGGCGCGCAAGGGTTTTCGTGCATCAAATGTCACACCTGGGGGAACGTCAAAGCGACCGGTATTCAATCGATTGGAATGACCACGATGACCCGTCGCTTGCGGCGGAGTTGGTTTGTGCCGTACTTGCTTGACCCACAAGCGTACCGTCCAGGCACACGGATGCCTGCGGCCTGGCCTCAAGGACAAGTGCTGCTCCCGAAACTGCTCGACGGCAAAGCTGAAACGCAAATCCAAGCCGTCTGGGAGTACCTGAGCGATGGTGATCAGGCGCCGAGGCCGACCGGGCTGGACGGCAGTCCGATCGAGTTGGTGCCGGTCGACGAGCCCGTCCTGTATCGCAACTTTATTCAGGACGCCGGGCCGCGGGCGATCGGGGTAGGGTACCCGGAACGCGTGAACTTGGCATTCGATGCCAACAACCTGCGGCTGGCCTTGATCTGGCACAACGGGTTTATCGATGCGGCGAAACATTGGCAAGGCCGCGGGCCCGGATTTCAAACGCCGCTGGGGGACAACGTCCTCAAATTGACCGATGGTGCCCCGCTGGCGACGCTGGCCGATCCCAATGCGGTCTGGCCGCGGGAGTCCGCCAAACAACTCGGCCATCGTTTTCTTGGCTATCGCTTGGATGACCGCCGTCGACCGGTCTTCCTGTATCGCCGGGGCGACGTGCAGGTCGAGGACTATTTTGAACCGGTCGGTGATCAGGAATTCGCGCCGCTGCGGAGAACGATCCAGTTCAGTGCCCCAAGTGCTCGTGAGGATCTTTGGTTTCGTGCGTTGGTCGCGTCGTCGATCGAGGAGACCGACGTAGGGACTTTTGAAATTGACGGCCAGTGGACCCTGAAGTTGACGGTGTCCAGCGGCGAGCCTCGCATTCGCAAAGCGAGTGGCAAGACGGAGCTGATTGTGCCAGTTTTGCCAGGCTCCGGACGCCAAACGGTGACGCAGGAATTTATTTGGTAAGGAATGCACGGTCGTATCCGACTGGGCCACGCGCCGCACCTGAATTTCAAGACAGGAAGATCGAATCGCGATGAACATAGTTGACTCGAACCGTTGCCACCTGGTTCCCAGGCATGTGTCAGGGCGGGTAGTGCCTGCGTTGGAATTCCGTCGCTGGGTGTGGCGTCAGGCAATTGCGATTTGCGGTTTCCTGGTGATCGCCCTCGCCTCGATCTACAGTGCCTGTGGGCAAGCTCCCCAGGAGGAAGACTATTATCAAATGATTCCGCTTCCCATTCCGGATGACATCGTCCTGGAGGCGGGCGGGTTGGAGCTGATGCCCGACGGAAAGCTCGCGGTGTCGACTCGTCGCGGCGACATTTACCTGGTTGACAAGCCCTTCGCGGATCCGCCAACCGACGTTGTCTTTACCCGCTTTGCCAGTGGCCTGCACGAGGTTCTGGGGATTTCGCAACACGACGGCTGGCTGTATGCCACGCAGCGTTGCGAACTGTCGCGGCTCAAGGACACCGACGGTGATGGGCGTGCTGACCTATTCGAAAACGTCTGCGATGGTTGGGAGATCAGCGGCGACTATCACGAATACGCGTTCGGGACCCCGCCAGACAAAGACGGCAACATCTGGGTGGTCCTTTGCTTGACCGGGTCCTTCAACAGCAACGTCCCGTATCGCGGCTGGTGTGTGCGGGTCACACCCGACGGTGAAATGATTCCCACTTGCAGCGGCATTCGGTCGCCTGGTGGTATCGCCATGAATGCGGAGGGCGACGTCTTCTATACGGACAACCAGGGGCCATGGAACGGGACGTGCAGCTTAAAGCATCTCAAGCCCGGCTCGTTCCAAGGCCACCCCGGCGGCAACCGATGGTACGAGCTGACCGACGCGCTTGGTCAGCGGCCACAGGAGCCGGCCAGCGGCAGTCGAATGATGGTCGAGGCAGCCAAGATTCCGGAACTGGAGCCGCCCGCGGTTTACTTCCCGTACAAGAAGATGGGACAGTCGGCGAGCGGCATTGTCTGTGATCTTACGGGCGGAAAATTCGGTCCGTTTGCCGGGCAATTGTTCGTCGGCGACCAGACGTTCAGCACGGTGATGCGCGTCTGCCTGGAGCAAGTGAACGGCCATTATCAGGGTGCGTGCTTTCCTTTCCGGAGCGGCTTCGGGTCGGGGTCTCTGTCGCTTCGGCTGACTGACGGCGGCATGTTCGTCGGTGGTACGAACCGTGGGTGGGGCTCGCGAGGCAGCAAACCGTATTCGCTCGACCGACTCGTATGGACAGGCAGCGTTCCGTTCGAAGTGCACGAAATGAAGGCCCTGCCCGACGGATTTGAACTCACCTTCACGAATCCCGTCGATGCAGCAACGGCCACGGACATTGGTTCGTATACGCTCCAGACCTACACGTACATTTACCAGGCGAGCTACGGTAGCCCGGAGGTTGACCACACGACGCCGATCATTACGCGTGCCCACGTCGCCGACGACCGCCGTAGCGTCCGACTGAAGATTGAAGGGTTGCAGGCCGGCCACGTCCACGAGTTGCACATGCCCGGGTTGCGGTCCGGCGACGGCGCGCCGCTGCTGCACGATGTCGGCTACTACACGTTGAACTACATTCCCAAGTAGTTGATCGCTTGCCGGCCCGGCTCCGCCGATGCCAGACGTCGCGAGATGAGGAAGTCGGCGGGAGGCAGCTGATTGGTCGGCGGACGACTGGTCGACGGTTGATTGCCAGCCGCAATGTCAAAGCGTAACCTGATGGTTTGGCGAAGATCGACGTGCGTGACCGCCCTGCGGATCTGTCCCTGGCTACCGATCGCCCTTGTGGAGATCGTGGAGATATACGATGCGAAAATACAGGACTTCATTCCTCATCACTTCACTGTTGATCGGTCACGGAATGGCGAGCGCTTTCGCCCACGCGGAACAGATCAACTACTTCCGTCGGGATGCCGGCCTCATCGGCGGCAAGCAGACACTGCCGAACGACTTCGGTAAACAGTCGACCAAGGTTTGGCGGACCGCGCTGGCTTCCGGCATTTCCACGCCGTGCGTCTCCGGCAACTCGATCTTCCTGACAACGTGGGATGAGGGGCAGCGCGAGCTGGCAACCGTGGCCCTGGATCGGGCCACCGGCGTTTTGCGCTGGCGAAAGGTGGTTCCGGCGGGCGAGATTGAGAAAGTGCACGCGGTCGGCAGCCCCGCGTCGTCGTCGCCTGCCTGTAACGGAAAACAGGTTTTTTCGTTTTTCGGCAGTTATGGATTGGTCTGCTACGATCTCGACGGCAGTCTCCTGTGGGAGAAGAAGATGGGGCCGTTTCAAGATGAATTCGGCGCCTCCAGTTCGCCGATCCTCGCCGCCGGCCTGGTGATTCTCAATGAGGATCACGACGTCAACAGCTTTCTGGTCGCGTTGGATCAGCAGACGGGCGAGACGGTATGGAAGACGCCTCGGCCTGATGCCTCTCGCAGCTATTCAACGCCGGTCATCTGGGACGATCGCGACACGCAGCAGATTGTGGTCGCGGGATCCTTGCAGTTGGCCGGTTACGATCTGGCAACAGGGAAAAAGCTGTGGTGGGTCAACCGGCTTTCACGGATCGTCGATCCCACACCCAATGTGGTGGATGGGCTGATCTATGTCGCTTCCTGGACGCCAGGGGGGGATCAAACCGAGCGGATTTCGATGGAGCCGTTTGCCGAAGCACGCGGCAACCTCGATGCGAACAACGACGGTCAGATCGCCAAGTCGGAGTTGCCGGAGGGAAGCCCCGTCATCCCCCGCTTTTTCCGCGTCGACTTGGATCAGAACGAGAAACTCAGCGAATCGGAATGGAATCGCCAGGCCAACGTCTTCGCCCGCGCCCAGAACGTCGCGATGGCGGTACAGCCTGGCGGTCGCGGTGACGTCACGAAACAAAACGTCAAATGGACGTATCATCGCGCACTACCGACCGTACCCAGTTCCGTCGCCTACCAAGGGGTGTTCTACATGGTCAAGGACGGCGGCATCGTTACCAGCCTCGACGCGTCGACAGGCGAGCTGTTGAAGCAGGGACGGGCACGCGGACCGGGAAACTATTATGCGTCCTTGGTCGCCGGCGATGGGAAAGTTTACCTCTGTAGTGAACGGGGCGTTATCACGGTCTTAACAGCGGGACGCCAGTGGGAGATCCTCTCGTCGCACGACCTGGGGGAACGCATCATGGCGACGCCGGTGGCGGACCAGGGGCAGATGCTGATTCGGACGGACGACGCGCTGTACTGTTTTGGCGAAGGCTAACTGGGCCAGCATGAAGCAACCACCAGCAAAGCAAGCCGGCGACGGCAAAGTCGACGGCCGGGCGTGGCCTTGGTGGGAGCCCTATCTATTCACGGCGTTTGCGCTGGCCGCTTTGCTGGTCCTGGCGGTGATCTTCGATTTCATCGCGCGGATCCCGTATCTCCAGCCGACGTTGTTTGGCGTGATGACAATCACGGCGGTGGTGCAAGCATTTCGCCGTCCGCTGCGACCACCGATGATTGTCGGTGAACTGGTTGTGACGCTGGTCCTGGGATGTGTAAGTCTGGGTTCCTTCGTGCTGGGAGATCTGCCGACCGGAGCATGCTGTGCGGCCCTTTCCGCTGTTTGGCTCGGCGTCACCGTCAGGGCCGCGATGGTCCGGCACGAGATGAAGCAGGTCCGGTCCGCGAGACTGGATCAGGCAGTCGAAGACCTCGAAAGTCGACTGCAGGGGCACGAGTGGTCTGATTGATGGCCACGGACGCCGATGGCCGACCGCAGTCGCGGGGCAACAGATTGCCTGCAGCGTTCCAACTGCAATCGCGGGCGATGGGGCCCATGCTGAATCTTCCGCTCGCTGCGTAATCCCTGGCATCGCCACGATTTACATGGCGACTTTTGGTGTTGGTCGAGCTTTGGCGCAGGCCGTGCGTAGGAACGTAGCGGTCGTCCACGCAATGCGCTTTCCGAAGGTCGAATAATGAGCACCTCACAACGCAGCGAATCGCCGTTAGTCCGCTTCCTGGACAGCTTTCTGCAGGAGCGAAACATCAAATGGGTCTTGGCAACGGGGCTGCTGATTCTGTTGGGCTCGTCACTGATGATGGTGACCAGGGGTTGGACTGACTTTGATCCCACGATGAAATTCCTGGTGATCATGGGTTACACCATGGCGATCTTCGCCGCGGGCCAATGGAGCTATCATCACCTCGCCTTGCGAAAAACGGGGACGGTGTTGATGGCGCTGACCGTGCTGTTGATCCCGGCCACGTTTCTCGCTTGGCATTGGCTATGGTCGTCCGTGGACGGGGTTGCCACGCGCGGCGTGGCAACCGGTTTGTTGGCACTCAACATCGGGCTCTCGGCGTTTGCCTCGCAACGCACGTTCTCCCATTTCCTCCGCGGGAACCAAACGACGTTTGTTATTAGCTTCTTGTTGTTAAGCGTCGCAGGCGCTGCGGCTCCGGCGGTGCGCGACTTGCCACCCATCTGGTCCTGGTTGGGGGCATTCGCCCTGTGGGCCGTTTTCGCGATTGGCGTCGTCAAGGTTAATCGGCACGTCTTCTGGTTAACCGAGGAGCATCGGCAACCGCGGATCTTTGGCTTCTTTCCAATTGCTCTGCTGGGCATGCAGTTATTACTGGTTGTTGCGACGAATTTTGCCCGTCAGATTCCGGCGGATTGGTTTGGGTTGGCATGTGTGCTGGTTGCGGTGCCCGTGTTGATGACGGCCGATCGTGTCGTGCGCGTCTTTCAAGAGCGGACTGGGGACATCGTGCGGCCCATCCCGTGGTCGATCATGCTGCCTCTTTGCGTTGGCCTAGTTCTCTGTGTCAGCGGCATCGGCTTGGCGGCGAGCGGGCTGGCCAGCGGTGTCCCTTATGCACTGGTGCCGACCGCGGCGTTGGTGGCGGCCATGATGGGTGTCGTTGCCCACCGCAGTCAGCGTTCGGCCTTTGTCTGGGCGATGCTGGGGTGTGTGTTGCTGATGTATAACTTCTCGCCGGTCTTCTTCCAGGAGTTGGCACGGTCGGCCATTGCCCACGGCGCCCAGGCGGTTAACGAATCTCGTCTGCCGTACGCGTTTTACGGGCTGACCTACCTGCCGCTGATCGTGGCCACTGCGGCGGCCGCGACGTGGACCACGTCACGCCGCCAAGAACTGTTCGCTCGGCCACTGCGTCGGTTCGCCATTGGCATTTCCCTGCTGTTGCTGACCGTCGCTTTCGGGCACGAGAAGGCGCTGTTTCCGGTCGCGGTGCTGATGACCGCGGTCTTCGCCGGTATGGCGGTGCTGTTTGGCGATCGCCGATTGACCGTTCCCAGTTTGGCGGCCTTCTTGATTGCAGCGGTCGCGGCCGCACCATTTGCCGCCAGCGTGTGGGAAGCAACCTTGCCCGCAGTTGGTTACTATCTCTTGCCCTTGGTTAGTGCGACTGCCTTGCTGTTGGCCGGCCCCTGGCTGGATCGAGCAATTCGACGGCTGCCGCTGCCGGGAAGGTTCCTGGCAAATTCAGCCATGATGGATTCGCCGGCTCTGATCTTCTCGTTCGCCGCGACGACGTTAACGGCTGCGGCGTGGTTGCCTCGGATCGTCGTACCCAATGAAACGTGGCATGTCTTGATGGCGATCGTGATGGCCGGACTGCTGTTCGTCCATTCCCTGGTCTGGGTGCGAAAAACGGTCAGTTGGGTCTGCGTGGTGTTTGTGGCGGTCGAGGGGCTGCGTTATGGCCTGCAGGCGAATCTTGAGCCTTCGTTCATGGCTGAACTCGCGTCAATGATCGGCCTGGCGATCTGGGCCCTGGCCTGCGGGCTGAGCCTCCGACCGCAATGGCGTCTATCGCGCGCCTGGACTGACGTCGGGCGATACAGCACGCTGATCGTGCTGCCACTGACGACCATCGTCTTCGCGATGGGCCCGATGATGATTGCCATTCTCGATTTCCCGTTCGTCCCGTCCGAATATCAACCACCCTGGTGGCCTGTTTGCCTGCTGCTGACGATGTGGTGTTTTGATGCGGCGCGTGTGCTACGCCAGCCCGTGACCACGTGCCTGGGTTGCCTCAGCTTGCTGGTGTTTGAGAGCTGGGCACTGGTCGAGTCCACCGGCTACGGCGCGTTGAAATGGTTGCCGCTGGCCTGGGCGATCACCGCTGTTGCGGCATTGCCCGTAATTGCCAGACTTCGCCGGACTGTGGCCGACATGGACCGTCGCATCGTCACGGTCGCCGCGTATCGCTCGGTTTGTGTGCTCCTCGTGCCGGTTCAAGCAATCTCGCAATGTGTCCTCATCGTCCTGGCCGCTGTCTCGTTGGTCTTCTATAGCGTTCCCCTCATCTGTGCCAGTGCGGTTGCCATGGCGGGGCTGTTTGGTAGCGCAATCGTGCGGCGCCCGTACACTGAATGTTGGTCGGCCAGGCTGCTGCTGCTCAGACTCTTGCCGACCATGCTGCTTGCCAACTGGTTGGCGATCATGATGACCGTCGAGAGTCTAGGTCGGGCGAGACATCTGGCGGAAC
>JAUIHJ010000398.1 GCA_030432015.1 bacterium | reverse complement strand
CGACACCCCGGCTCCGTTCAGCACGATGGGGCGGCGGAATGTGTCCAACGTGCCCTCGCAAGCTCTGATCCTGATGAATGACCCGTTTGTCGTTCAGCAGGCAGAGAAGTGGGGATCGCGGGCCATCCAACAGTCAGAGACCATGGACTCGCGCGTAACGTGGATGTATCAGACGGCGTTCGCACGACCGCCAACCGACCAGGAACAAGCCATCGCGGTCGCGTTCTTGAATGCGGAGGCTGCGGTGCGCGAAGTCGCCAGCGATGACGCCAAATTGTGGTCCGACTTCGCGCATGCCCTGATCAATACAAAAGAATTTATCTTTCTCCGATGAACCATCCCCACCGTTTTCCGTGTCAGCGGTATCAGACGCCGCCCCCCTCACGTCGCGAAATGCTAACGCGGTGCGCCAGCGGTTTCGGTGCCATTGCGCTCGCAGGATTGCTCGGCGATGCGGCATTTTGCGACACAGATCCGCCGCTCATAGATCCGGCGCTCGCAGATCGCGGCGCGGCCGGTCATGGACCCCATCATCAGGTCCGCGCCAAGCATGTCATCTTCCTCTACATGGATGGTGGACCGTCGCAAGTTGACACGTTTGATCCCAAGCCGCTGTTGGAAAAATACAACGGTCAGGACCCCGGCTCGCTGTTTGACGTCGAGCCAACGCAATTCAACAACAATGGAAGTGTCCTGGCGAGCCCCTGGAAATTTACGCGGCACGGCGAAGCGGGGATCCCGGTCAGCGAGTTGTTTCCGCACGTCGCGACCTGTGTCGACGAGATGGCCGTAATACGGTCCATGGTCTCCGAGTTTCCCGAACACACCTTCGCGAACTACTTTCTGCATACCGGCAGCGGTCTGCAGGGGAGGCCCAGCATGGGCGCGTGGGTAAACTACGGTTTGGGTAGCCCGTGCCGCAATCTCCCCGGCTTTGTGGTCATCAATGGCGGCTTGATTCCGCCGGGCGGTCTGGATTGTTTCGGCAGCGGATTCCTTCCTGCCAGTTATCAAGGTTCGGTCTTCAAGCCCTCAGGCAGCGGCGTCGCCAATGTACAGCGCAGCGAACCGACCGCCGAACTGCAGCGCCGGAAACTTGATCTGATCGGTCAACTGGATGGTTTCGCAGCCGACCAGTTTGGCAGGCACGACGCCCTCGATTCGGCAATCCGAAACTATGAACTCGCCTACGCCATGCAGATGGCGGTTCCCGAAGTGATGTCGCTGACGGACGAACCGGCGCACATTCGGACCATGTACGGAATGGAGGCGAAGTACGAACCGACGCGAACGTATGGAGCCCAATGTTTGATCGCGCGGCGGATGATCGAACAGGGGGTTCGGTTTATCGAACTCACGTGCCCCCAGGTCGGTGGCGACCGCTGGGACCAGCACGCGAATCTCAAGGCGGGCCATGAAAACAACGCCCGCGCCGTTGACCAGCCGATAGCCGCGTTGTTAAAGGACCTGCGGCAGCGTGGTCTGCTGGATGAAACACTGGTTGTCTGGGCCGGAGAATTTGGTCGCACGCCGTTTGCGCAGGGTAAGAACGGTCGTGACCACAACCAGTTCGGATTCACCGTGTGGATGGCAGGGGGGGGCGTAAAGCGGGGGACGGTCTATGGCGCCACCGATGACTGGGGCTACAAGGCGATCGAAAACCGCACGGAAATCCACGACTTGCACGCCACCATGCTGCACCTGATGGGCGTCGACCATACCCGCTCGACATTCCGTTTTGGCGGACGCGATATGCGTCTAACCGACGTGAAGGGTCACGTCGTCGAGGCCGTGCTTGCGTGACGCCGAGTGTCGCGTCCGCAGGTTGTTTGGGTTTCGGCTGACTGAGTTGCAGTTAACACGTACGGAACAACGGTTCGTCGCGATGGTCGGCTATCCGAACAGGTCCATCACCGGCTTGCCGGTGGTCAGCGGACGGGAGATGCCGCTGTTGTTCTGTGGCTCGTTGAGCGGAACGCCAAGGGCATGGTAGATGGTCGCGGCAAATTCCTCGGGACGAATTGGGTTGCTGGTGACATACGCCCCGTGCTTGTCAGACTTGCCGTACACCTGACCTCCGGCAATTCCGGCACCGGCCAGGATGGACGAGAAGCACTTAGGCCAATGTTGACGTCCCGGCGGTTGCTGGGTCAGCACGGTCGGCGTACGGCCGAATTCTCCCGTCACAACGACCAGTGTGTTGTCCAGCATGCCGCGTTCCTTGAGGTCGGAGAGCAACCCGGCCAGCGCCTGATCCAATCGCGGCAGACAGAATCCCATGCCGTAGGAGCCGTTGCCGAAGGCGTTGCCCATTCCCATATTTCCGCCGTGCATGTCCCAACTGCTGCTGGGTGGACCTTTCGTGTCATGCGGGGCTTGACCGGTCCAACCATTGACGGTGACAAACCGTACGCCGGCCTCAACCATTCGCCGCGCGAGCAGCAGGTTTTGCCCCAGTGGATGGCGGCCGTAACGGTCTCGCAATTTCGTTGGCTCGCGATCGAGGTTAAACGCATCGCGGCCTTCGGGACGCGTCATCGCCTCGTAGCCCTTCTCTCGCAGGTCCGCCCAGTCCGCGCCGATCGCGTCCTTGGCGAGCACGTTGCTTTCAATGCTTCCCAGCAACTTGCGTCGGGTGGCGAGTCGATCCTGGTCGCCGAGGTCATAGATCGGCGGTGGCGTAAAGTTATCCATCGCTGGATGATTCTTGGCCGAACCGACGAACACCGGCGCATAGGCCGAGCCCAGGTAGCCGCCGATGCCGATGTTCGGGGCACAAAAAACAGGACGGCCGACGCACTTGATGAGCCAGGCGTTGGAAACGATGTTTCGCTTGCTGGGTAGATGCTTGGCAACAAATGAACCGAGGTACGGCTGGTCATCGGGCACGCCCTGCGTCACGCGCTTGACGGATTGGCCGCTGAGCAGATTGTGCATCGCATCAAAATGATTGCTGATGCCGCCCGGATGAGACATGGAGTTGATCAGCGTGAATTGGTCGGTCAACTTCGCCAACTGCGTGTGCATCTCGTTGATGCGCATCCCCGGCACCTGGGTGGCAATGGGTTGGTACGGTCCGCGGATGGTATCGGGTGCGTTGGGCTTCATGTCCCAGGTATCTACGTGGCTTGGGCCGCCGCAGAGCAACACGAAGATGCACGACTTCTCAGACGCGACCGCATTACCGCTCGCATCGAGCTTGTCACGCCCCATCACCATTCCCGGCATGCCCAGCGAAAGTGCGCCCATGCCGCCGACCGCCAGCGCCTGGCGGCGGTTCATTTCAACAGTCTTCATGGCAATACCTGGTGGGTTTTGGTAATGACAGGTGTCCGAGCAGTGCGCAAAGCTTGATGATCGCATCCTGAAATCAACTCGCCAAGCCATTTCAACTGCGACTCACGATAGCGTACGCCGCGAGCGCGTGTCGAGTCAATTCTGTGCGCCGGCCCGCACATCTTGTCGCTGCGATGACGGTTCTGACTTCAGGCCGGCCGTGTTTACGGCGATGACGCGATAGGTGTGCTGCTTGCCAGCGACCGCCGACGTGTCAGTGAATTTCATCTCCACGAGCGGTTGTGTGGGCGTATCACTGTATTGCAGATTCTGAAAAAGTGGGCGGCCGAAAGGGTTTTTGCCCCGCTCCGGGACTTGGGCCAGGAACTGACCATCACGCTCGACAACAAAACTGCCCACCCCACTCTCGAGGTCCGCTTCCACGTCCCAACTTAATTCGTGGCCTGCGACGCGGACCGCTGTGGGCGCCGGGGGAGGCGAGGTGTCGGCCACGTTCGAATCTTTGACGTATTGCATCCAGGCACGCGCGATCGCCTTGTTGGGTAGCCACGAGGCTGCAAGCGGTTCACCTTCGTATGTTGTGGCTGGCACGGCTTTGAGCCCGGTTGGTTGTGCCAGCCAGGCGTCGTCGGTCGGCATCAAGTTCAGCGGTTGGCCATGTTCCCGCGGAAGCCGGGTTCGCAGGCAGGAGTTGAGCCAGGGGATCGCGAGGTAGCGTTGATTGCCGCACTCGTGCGCCGTCAACGGATCGACGGCGACGCCGATGAGCCCGCCTTTGCCACGGACGGCATGAAAGAAAACTTCATTCGCGGGCCAGACACGCGCGAAGCGGCCGTCTTTGACCGTGACGCCTTCCTTGGTGCCGGGGTTGCACATGACGGGTACCCGGAGTGCGGCGTCAGGAAGTGCGTGCGCTTTGATTTCCGGACGGTCGGGGTTGGGCGTCAGCAAGGGAACGCCCGACCGCAGCCAGGCAGCCGCAACGCGTTCAGGATGGAGCAGGACCATGCCGCCCGCCCAATGGCCGCCGCCGCTATGTCCCCACAGCGCCCAAGGAACCGACGCCAGTTCGGGATGGCCGGATTCTTCGCCGAGATCGACCAGGCACTGTTGAAACGCCGCGTCGGATCCGTTTCGTGGATCGCACCAAAGTTGGCAATCGGCACCGTCGGGTTGTTCGTACGACGGCGCCAACAATGCGCAATCGTGCTGTTTGGCGAGCGCCTGCCAGTGCAAATCATAAGCGCCGGTCAAGCCTGACCGGCAGGAACCCGTGCCACACCCGTGCTGATGCACGACAACACCCCGCAGCGTTTTCACACCGCGGGGAATCCAGACGGTGTAGTTGACCGAAAAACGCAGTTCGCCCGGTTCCGCTGACGCCTCGTAACGGACGCGGTAATACGGTGGGTCCGCAGCTGGGAAAACGTCGTACGGCGGCTGCTGGGCGTGCAAGAGCGTTGGCAGCAGGTTCAGCACCACCGCGGCGATGAACGTGGATGTAACGAGGCGTTGTGACTCCATTTTGGCGATCCTTGGTTCTTGCGACGGGCGCGCATGGGAAGCCCTTCAGACGCCAGGGCCTTGCGCAACGTTCGGACGATTAATCACACCGTTTCCCTTCCCAGTCAGTGCCGTGCTCAAACCGGCGGCACCCCGGGGCTGTCACTCGTTGAGCGTAACGGTCACCTTGTCGATCTTGCCGGTAAACTTGCTACTCGCGCGGTCATAGTCTTCGGAGACCGGTGTCTCCAGGTCGACCCCCACGCCGGCCGATTCGTCGGCCGAGAAGGCGGCGAATTCGGTCTTGTCGACCTGGGACGATCCTACGGATTTGCCGTTGACGTAGAGCGTCGTGGTTCCGCCGGCGCCCGGTTTTCCGCCGTCGTAGGCAAATACCATTTTGAGCGTCGATTTGCCGCTGGGGAGTTTCGTATTCCCGGTCGTGACGAACCGTTCGAGGCCGAGGTAGTTGTACGTGAACTTGGGAACACTTTCTTTCACGTGGAGGCTCCAGCCACCAAATCGGCCACCTTGCGCCAGAATGACACCGCTGACCGGTTTGTCACCGGTTTCAATGTCAGCGACGATTTCAAACGACGTGTTCTTGATGTTGATGAAGTCGTTCTCCAGCAGCCCGTTCATTCCCTCATACAAGCTCAGACTCTTGCGCCCGAACATCAGGTCGGGTCTCCCGGCCAGGTTTGGATTGAGCAACTCCTGCCGTCGATCGTCGAGCGGTAGCACGTGGTACTTCACCGCTTCTGCCAGGAAGAGTCGCTTCAACTCGGTCAACATGTCGGGGTGTTCGTCCGCCAGATTCGTGGACATGCTGAAGTCTTCTTCGACATGGTAGAGTTCCCAGGTGTCTTCCGGGAATCGGTTCTCGACTTTGCCCCACGGCGTAACGTGCACGGTGCCGGCAAACCAACCATCGAAGTAGACGCCGCGGTTGCCAAACATTTCGAAATACTGAATCTGGTGGCGACTTGGGGCACGCGGTTCTTCCCAGCTATAGACCATGCTCACGCCCTCAATCGGACGCTGCGGTACGCCGTTGACGATCCGCGGTTGCGGAATGCCGGTCGCTTCCAGGATCGTGGGTACGACGTCGATCACATGGTGCCACTGACTGCGCAGCGCATTCTTGGCTTTGATGCCGTTGGGCCAGTGAACGACCATTCCGTTGCGCGTGCCACCGTAATTGGAGGCGACCTGCTTGGTCCAGGTAAACGGGGAATCGAAGGCGACGGCCCAACCGGCCGCCATATGTGGATAGGTGGTCGGGTCGCCCCAGGCATCGTAGTGCTGCAGCATGAAGTCGACGTCGGAGCCTTTGGGCTCGTTGTTAAAGTAGGTCAGTTCGTTGTAGAGACCGTTCATCATCCCTTCGGCGCTGGTGCCGTTGTCGCCCGCAATGTAAAAGATCAGGGTGTTGTCAAGTTCCCCCAAATCTTTGATTGCCTGGATCACCCGGCCCGTTTCGTGATCGGCCATGTCCAGGTAGGCGGCGAAGACTTCGGCCTGGCGCGCAAACAGCTTCTGTTCCTTGGCCGAAAGGTCCGCCCAGTCCTTGATGTCGTCCGGCTTCTTGGCCAGCTTGGTCTCTTGGGGGATGACTCCCAACCGTTTTTGCTGCTCGAAGATCCGCGCTCGGATCACATCCCAGCCCTCGTCGAACTTCCCTGCGTGTTTCTTAATGTACGATTCCGGGACGTGGTGGGGGGCGTGGACCGCGCCGGGTGCGAAGTAGGTGAAAAACGGCTTGTTGGGAGTTAAGGCTTGCTGAAAACGGATCCACTCGATGGCCCGCGTGGCCATGTCGTTCATGAAATGGTAGTCAGGAGTATCGGGCGTCTCGGCCCGATTCAGATTGTGGTAGACGGCGGGCGACCATTGATTCGTTTCGCCCCCCATGAATCCGTAGAATTCGTCAAAGCCCTGATAGTTTGGCCAACGGGTGAAGGGGCCCGAAGGGCTGATCTCCCAGACGGCCGTTTCGTGCCACTTGCCGTAGGCGGAGGTGCTGTAGCCATTGAGCCGCAGAATCTCTCCGATACTTGCAACGTCGTTGGGGAGCATCCCGGTGGCTCCGGGGAACGACGTGGCGAGTTCGGTAATCTTGGCCTGGTTGGCCGAGTGATGGTTGCGGCCTGTCTTGAGGGCCTGCCGTGTTGGCGAACACAGCGCCGTGGTATGAAATTGGTTGTACCTCAGTCCGTTCCTGGCGAGCTGATCAAAGTGTGGTGTATCGATCACGCCCCCAAACGCGCTGGTGCCGCCAAAGCCGAGGTCATCCAGAAGGATAATCACGACGTTTGGTGCCCCTGCAGGAGCCCGCACTTCGAAGACAGGCGGCGTTTTGGCATCGCGTGCATCAAGCGTCTTGATCGGCGAATACCAGGGAGCTCGGACCGGTAGTTCAGTCCGATTGACCTCTGCCGTCTGGCCCCAAGCAAATGGTTCGCTGTAGCCAAGCACTACCAGCAGAGAAAACGTGATCGCAAACAGCCGCTCTGGTTTCATCTTCTTTCTCCGTACGAGATGATCGGTCTAGCTCTTCCTGAACGCAGCGCCAGCCTCGTTATCAACGTTGCCAACTCCTCCGCCGCAAGTCTATCAAACGGCGATGGTTTGTCACACCAGCGACGAAGTTTGGAAAAAGCGAAAACGCTTGACAAGTTTGCCAGGGAGCTTCCACAGGCAGGGCTCTTGTGTTTTTAAACTGCGCGGTCTGTGACCCGGCGCGTGCGTCTTGAAGTCGCGTCAATGAGCCTCGCAGCGACGGCAACCATTTGGCTGGGGTGCACACCCCTGGGAAGCCGAAACTGGAGCCCGTCAGCCGCTACGCGGCTCTTAAATCACCAGTCGACATATCCCGGGGTTGGCACCCCGGACTAAATGTCCGAGTGCAATTCCTCGCCAATCCGGGACCGGCTCGTTTTTCG
>JAUIHJ010000397.1 GCA_030432015.1 bacterium | reverse complement strand
AACAAGATGCCGAGCCCGGCGCCGATGCGACCACTAAGATTGACTCGCAATCGGGTAGCGAGCAGCAGGCGGCCTCCTCATGAATCCAGTCATCCAACGCGAGTTCTTTGGCATCCTGCGTTCGCCCAAGGCTTTTGCCGCACTTCTCATGCTGACCGCGGCATTTTCCGTCGCCGTCCTGATGCGGTGGCCATCCGATGCCAAGGTGGATCTGAGCGGCGCGCAATCGATCGGTGTCTTCCGGGTCTTCGGTTATGGTTTGCTGGCGGGTGTTGTGTTCCTGGTGCCAGCCTTCCCGGCGTCGTCGATTGTCAAGGAAAAGAACCGCGGGACCCTGGCGCTCCTGCTCAACTCGCCGTTGAGCCCGATCTCAATTTACATCGGTAAACTGGCCGGGGTGCTCCTGTTCAGCATGCTGGTCCTGTTGGCCAGCCTTCCGGCAGCGGCGGCCTGCTTCGCCATGGGCGGGATTGACCTGATTCATGGACTGGGATTGTTGTACTTCGTCTTGGCGCTCTTGGTGATCCAGTACGCAACCCTCGGATTGATGATCAGCAGTTTTGTTCAATCGGCCGATGCAGGGGTCCGCGTGACCTACGGCTGCGTGCTTGGCCTCTGCCTGCTCACCCTGGTGCCCTACGCCTTCTATCAAGGGGGGACCGGAATCCTCTCGGACATTGCCGAATGGCTGCGGTATTTGTCACCCTTGCCGGTGATCATACGGATCATGGGGCAGAGTGCCATTTCCTCGCGAGGTCTGATGGAGACCTCCACGGGCACGCTGGAGTTCATCGGACTGACGATCGCGACATGGTTTTTATTCGGCGGCATCACCTTGTCGCGGTTGAACTATCGGATCTTTGATCGCTCGAGATCCCAAGGGGTCATGACGGACGATCGCGAGTTGACGTCAAGGATGGCTCGGCGGCTCTTTTTCGTCGTCGACCCTCAGCGCCGCAAGGCGGGCATTCCGTGGTACCTGAATCCTGTCATGGTGAAGGAGTTCCGCTGCCGCCGGTTTGGCCGATCCCAGTGGCTGCTGCGTCTGATCGCCGGTTGTGCCTTGGTATCAATGCTGCTGACCTTCTCCGCGGCAACCAGCGTTGTCTCGTGGGGCGTGGAAACGATTGGCGGCCTGATGGTGATCTTGCAGGTCATTCTGGTCGTGGTGCTTACGCCGAGCCTGACGTCAGGTTTAATCAGCGGCGAGCGTGACAGCGGCGGCTGGGAGTTGCTCCGCATTACGCCCCTGTCTTCCTTCAAGATCGTGCGGGGCAAACTGCTCAGCGTGTTCTGGACGCTGCTGTTGGTGCTCATGGCGACACTGCCCGGCTACCTGGTCATGATTTACATCAAGCCCACAATGTGGCTCCAGGTGTACTTGGTCTTGATCTGCCTGGCCTGGACGGCTGTCTACACGTTGGCGGTAAGCGCCGCCGTCGGCAGTCTTTTCCGAAATACGGCCGTTGCGACAACCTCGGCCTACGTCACGGTCATGTCGATGTTCTTGATTCCCATGCTCGTGTGGCTCGGGCGCGACGCTCCGTTCGGCCACAACACCGTGCAGACCATTCTGTTGATTAACCCCGTCGGCGCGGCACTCAGTGTGATCGAGTCTCCGGGATTTACGAATTACGATCTGTTGCCGGCCGCCTGGTGGGTCGCTGGTGGAATCTCTGGCTGTATGTTTCTCGTGTTTGGTGTGCAAGTATGGCGACTTTCGCGACCCGTTTAAGAAGCCTCGGACGCCTGCTAACTCTGATCTGTGGCGGCTGCCTGCTCGCATCGGTCTCTCCGTGTCAGGCTCAGGATCCGCTCCTATCGGCAGAGGGTTGGCAGCCGATGGACCTCGTGATGTTTCACGATCCGCAGCTGGAACTCGGCGTGCCCGAACTCCGTCTGCCTACCGGACTCAAAGCATTGTGGCTGCAGGCGATGGCGCGACCCGATGCCGAGTTGCGGCGGTTGGCCGCGGATTCGTTTGCCTTGGCCCATCAGCGCGGAATGCGCGACCTCGCCGATACGTACATGCCGCTCGCCACGCTTCTGGCGCCCCTGGAACACGACCCGTCGGTGCGGCGGGCCGCGGCTCATGCTTTGATTCAGTTGGACGCACGCGACCATGCCTCCCTGCTGGCCGACGCCGCCAAGTCCGATGGCTTGACCATGGCAGTCCAAGTCGAACCGGCCTTGGCGCGTTGGAAATCCGACGCCATGCGCGACACCTGGCTGGCTCGCCTTGACAATCCCCAAGCCGGTCCCACCTACCGCCTGATGGCCATCGCTGGTCTCGGTGCGATCGGAGAACCTCAGGCGGCCAAATCGCTGCGGCAGCTCGTTAGTGATACCAAGATTGTTCCGGCGGAGCGCATCGCCGCGGCCCGCGCAATGTCGCGCATCCAACCGGCCGGGTTGGTTAAGTTGGCCACGACACTCGCCGCCGCAGAAGAATCACCAACGGCGCTGCTGGACACGCTGTTGGCGATCGAACTCTTGCAGCAGGAAGACGGGCCAGAGTCACTTGCTCTGCTCAAGCGGTTCGTGGCGAACGCGAGTCCGGCGATACAGTCCGGCGCGCTGCGGCGTCTCTATGCCATCGATCCCACCCAGGTCTATGAATTTGCCGAGTCCGCTGTCGGTAGTTCAGATTCTGGCGTGCGCACCGTTGGCGCGAAGGCATTGATCTCTAAGAAGACCGTGGCGTCAATTGCACCGCTCGCGACCCTGTTGGACGACGTAAACCCGACGCTCCGACGTCATGTCGCGAAGTCGCTGGTAGAACTCGCCGGCGAACCGGAGTTGCGCGAAGAGGTGATTACGCAGGCGAGCATGATGTTGGAGACGGGTCAGTGGCGAGGCCTCGAACAAGCCGCGGTGGTGCTGGTGTTGCTCGACCACAAACCGGCGGGTGCGCGGCTGGTGGAGCTCCTTCCCTTTGAACGGGGCGAAGTCATGCACGCGGCTGGCTGGGGCCTGCGGCGCCTGGCGATGCCGGAGCACTTGCCGGCCATGCTAGCGCACGCGCAAGACGCTTACGAAGGATTTTCCAACGGTACGATGACCTTCGAATCGGCAGGTTCGGAATTCAAGATAGCACAGCTATTCATGGCTTTCGGGCAAATGCGGTACGGGGAGGCGGAGCCCCTGCTGCGCAAGTACGTTCCCAAGGTGACAACGCTGGGTGCGTACGCGCGAGCGGCTGCGGTGTGGTCCGTCGGTCTGCTGAACGAAGGGAAGGCCCCGCAGGACCTGACCGAATTGATGATCGCACGCCTCGCCGACATCTTTTCTTTTGAGCCCGAATCGGAGGTCGTACGGCAAATGTGTGCGATCAGTATCGGGCGCATGAAGTCCGAGTTTGCCGTGCCCAAGCTAAAGTCGCTGGTTGAGACGGACGGCGGTTACCCGAAACGCGCGACCTATTGGGCACTCGAACAGCTGACGGGGGAACCCTCGCCGCCGCCCGATCCGAACATTGCCACCTTTGGCGACTGGTTTCTTATTCCGGCCCAATAGTGCAGAACACCGGCGCCGCGTGCTACCTGTTTTCTTCGATGAATCGGTGAATGTGCTGCTCCAATACACCTAGCGGGATCGCCCCGTTTTCGAGCACAGCGTCGTGAAACGTGCGAATATCAAAGGCGTCGCCAAGTTCCTTTTCCGCTAACGTGCGCAGTTCACGAATCTTGAGTTCGCCGGTCTTGTACGCCAGCGCCTGACCCGGCCATGAAATATAGCGATCGACTTCCGCCGTAATGTTATGCAGCGAGAGCGCCGTATTCTCCGCCATATATTCAATGGCCTGCTGGCGTGTCCAACCCAGGTAGTGCATGCCCGTGTCCACGACCAGGCGGCAGGCCCGCCACATCTCATAGGTTAGTCGCCCGAAATTGCTGTATGGATCCTCATAAAAGCCAACTTCCAGACCGAGTCGCTCCGAGTACAACGCCCAGCCCTCGATGAACGCGGTGATCCCGGCAAAACGACGAAACTCGGGCAATCCAGCCAGTTCCTGCTGCAGGCTGATTTGCAAATGGTGGCCAGGCACGGCTTCATGCAGTGATAATGCCTCGACCCCATACAGCGGCCGTGCCCGCAGGTTGTAGGTGTTGATGAAATAGAATCCGGCCTGCGAGCCGTCGCCCGCGGGCTGTTGATAATAGGCTGTTGTTGTCTTGGGCGCAATATAGGCCGGTACTTCTCGAATTCCGTACGGCGTTCGTGGAAGTGTCTTGAACAATCGGGGCAATTCGCCATCCATTTTCTTCAGCACATACGCCGTCTCTTTCTTCAGCTGGTCGGCCGACGCCGGGTAGAACTTGGGGTCCGTCCGCAAGTGTTGGACAAAGGCCGCAAAGTCCCCTTTGAACTCAACCTGCTTAATCACCTCGGCCATCTCTTCGCGGATCCGTTTCACTTCGGCCAGTCCAGTCTTGTGAACCTGTTCGGGGGTCACGTCCAGCGTGGTAAACCGGCGCACACGGTGGCGATAGAATTCACGCCCGTGAGGGAGGCTGGAGGCACCAATCGACCCGCGGCAGGCTGGCAGGTACTCGCTTTCCATAAATTCAAGAAACTTGCGATAGCCGACCACCACGCTCGATGAAATCGCCTGGCGGCCCGCGGTGGCAATCCGTTGCTGTTGACTGGCAGTGAGCTTGCCCGGCATGTTGGTGAACGGCGCGTATAGGAGGCTCCGGGTAGGGTCATCGACGATATGGGTTTCCACTGCGTCACGGTATCCCTCCAGGACCACCGCCGGCAGTACGTGCCCCGACTTGATACCTGCGCGCATCAAGCCGATGTGCTCGTCCACGTAAGGCGCGAAAGCTTTTAGACGGGCAATGTAATTTTCAAAATCCTGTTCCGTATTCAACGGCACTTGGCTGGCCAATTGGGGAAACGCCACGTGGAAGCCCGATCGATTGGTGATCGGAATTAAATACGACTGATATGACGCTTCCGCCATTTCGTCGCGGAGGAGACGCTCGAAGACGTCGTAGTTAATCTGGTCGAGACGCGTCAGTTGCGTACGATCGATGGCCTTCAGACGCTCGTGAAACTTGGTCTTGGTCGCCAGGCGATTTTGGTGGTCGGCGACGGTCTGCCGGCCCAATTGGTCGTTGAATCGATGCACGCCGACACGGGTGGCGAACAGGGGCGATTCCTGCAAGTCAAATTGCCAGGCTTCGTCGATCAGTTGGTTGAGGCGATCCAGCGCGTGGGATTGCGCGGCAACCGGGGCCGGCCAGGCGGCGCACAGCAGCACCCCTACCCCTAGGATCCGTGTAACGCGAGTCAAATTGGTCATCAGAAACACCTTTTCGAGTGGGTCGGCCCGGAATCGTCTGCCCCGAGTTGGAAACACGCAAGACGTCCATTATAAAGCAGCCAAGACGGTTGTTGACACATCCCTGCCAACGCTCCCACGTGCGCCCCATAGCGAGATGCCACAGTGCGACTAAAAATCCCCGCCGCCTTCATGCCGTCACGACTGCTTCCGGTGCTCGGCCTCATCGCGTGCCTCAGCGCCGCTCCAGAAGCTAGAGCAGACTCCGAGCCGTACGACATTGTCTTGCGGGGTGGACTTGTCATTGACGGGACGGGTGGACCGCCACGCCGTGCCGACATCGGCATTCAAGGCGAACAGATCGCACGGATTGGTGATCTCAGCGGCGCAACAGCGGATGTGGTGGTCGATGCCAGTGGCATGGCGGTCGCTCCGGGATTCATCAACATGCTCAGTTGGGCGACCGAGTCGCTGCTGGAGGACGGCACCAGCCAGAGTGACATTCGCCAGGGCGTTACGCTGGAGGTCTTCGGCGAAGGCTGGTCCATGGGCCCGCTGAGCGAAGCGATGCGGCGTGACGAGTTGAAGAGTCAGAACTCGATCAAATACGACATTCCCTGGCGCACGTTGGGCGGCTACCTCGACCACCTGGTGCAACGCGGCGTTTCGTGCAACGTGGCGTCGTTTGTGGGCGCGACAACGTTGCGCATCCACGAAGTCGGCTTCGAAGATCGCGCCCCTTCGTCCCAGGAACTCAGTCGCATGCAGGGCCTGGTCCGGAGGGAAATGGAGGACGGAGCGCTCGGCATCGGCTCGTCCCTGATCTATGCACCGGCCTTCTACGCCAAGACCGACGAACTGGTAGCGCTTTGCAAGGTCGCCGCCGAGTACGACGGCCTGTATATCTCACACATCCGTAGTGAGGGCAATCAACTGCTTGAGGCCGTTGACGAATTAATTTCGATTGCGCGGCAGGCGAACATTGCGGCCGAAATCTATCATCTGAAAGCGGCCGGCCGCGAGAATTGGGGCAAGCTGGATCAGGTCATCGAGAAGGTCGAAGCCGCGCGGGCCGACGGACTTCGGATCTCCGCCGACATGTATACCTACACCGCCGGAGCGACCGGGCTCAACGCGGCCATGCCGCCCTGGGTGCAGGAGGGAGGTTTCAACCGTTGGCGCGATCGGTTGCGCGATCCAAAAATCCGTGCCCGCGTCAAACGGGAAATGGAGACGCCGTCAGACGAATGGGAAAACTTATTGCTAATGGCGGGCTCGCCCGAACGCGTGCTGCTGGTCGGATTCGCCAACGACGCGCTTAAGCACTTGACCGGAAAGTCACTGGCCGAAGTCGCGAAGCAACGCGGAAAATCCGCAGCCGAAACCGCGATGGACCTCGTCGTCGAAGATGGTAGCCGTGTCGATTGCGTCTACTTTTTCATGAGCGAGGAGAACGTCAAGAAAAAGGTGGCCCTGCCTTGGGTCAGCCTCTGCAGCGATTCCTCGTCGCTCGCGCCGGCCGGCGTTTTTCTCGATTCCAATCCCCATCCTCGTGCGTACGGTTCGTTTGCCAGGCTGCTGGGCAAGTACGTGCGTGAGGAGCGGGTTGTGCCGTTGGAATTAGCGGTCCACAAGATGACCGGCCTGCCAGCGCGCAATCTCGGGATTCGGCGGCGCGGCCTGCTACAGCCGGGCTACTTTGCCGACGTGGTGATCTTTGATCCGTCCACGGTTGCAGATCATGCGACCTACGATGCACCCCATCAATATGCGACCGGGGTGCGCGACGTACTGGTTAATGGACGCTTTGTACTGCAAGGGGGCCAGCATACCGGCGAAAAGCCAGGACAGGTGGTGCGTGGACCGGGCTATTGGCGGAAGAAGGACCGGCGGCCTGAGGTCGTCCTGACCGATCAAGGCCGCCGCGCACATCAGGCCAGCTACGTCTTTGACGGCCACAACGATCTCCCGTGGGCCTTGCGGACCAATGCCTCGTCGTCGTTCGAACGAATGGACATCAGCCAGCCCCAGCCAACGTTGCATACGGATATCGCGCGCCTTCGCGAAGGTAATGTGGGGGCCCAGTTTTGGTCGGTGTACGTCCCTGCCGAAACCAGCCAAAACGGTCAGGCGCTGCTGCAGACGTTGGAGCAGATCCAGCTTGTTCACGCCATGGTCAAACGCTACCCCGACGTTTTTGAAATTGCCAGGACGGCGTCGGATGTGCGGCGGATTCAGGCGTCTGGCAAGATTGCGTCATTGATCGGGGTCGAAGGAGGCCATTCGATTGAGAACTCATTGGAGACGCTCCGCCGCCTCCACCGACTGGGGACGGGGTATATGACCCTGACGCACTCCGACACGCTGGACTGGGCCGATTCGGCGACCGACGCCGCGAAACATGACGGCCTGTCGGAATTCGGCGAGGAAGTCGTTCGTGAGATGAATCGACTGGGGATGCTG
>JAUIHJ010000396.1 GCA_030432015.1 bacterium | reverse complement strand
GTTTGATCGTGTGGAATGACGCGCTGCCGCTGGACTCGCTCGTGCTGCAGGCTGGTATTTTCTGAGCACGCTGCGCGCGGCAACTCGCCGGCGGCTCGTGGCATCAGTTACGTGTCGCAATGCCGTACAACTGGCTGAAGTGGTCAAGCCGTTCGCGAGCGTATTCGGCGCGGCTGGCGTCGTCGATGTTCCTGGTGACGGACGAGGCTGCCACGGGTTGTGCGACAGCTGCGAGTTGTTCTGCGGGGGCCGACGTCACGTGGTCTCGCCAGTTGCGGACCTTGGACGCACCGCGGCCGACTAAGGTCAGCCCATGATCGCGCGTCTCGCTGGCATCCGCCGTCGACGGGTTGCCCTGCCAGGGAAAGTTCAGGGCGACGCCGCTGGCACCTTGCAGCATCCATAGAACAACCAAGACTCCGAACGTTTCGACCGACGCGGCGCGCACCGCTCCCCAAAGAATCTGCATGGAAAAAACTCCTGAGACGGAAATGATCTGGTCGCTACCAAGATCTCGGTAGCGTGGGTTTGCTTGACACCACTACAATGCAACCAGCGTGCCGAAACGCCACCCGCATTTCACTGGCGTATCCCAAGTCTTCGTCTGATCACGACTTGCGTTTACGACGTCGGCAAGCTCGCGCTCCGCCAAACCGGCTTACGTTGTACAACTGACATCGATTCATGAACAAAGATACACAGCCCCAGGCCGCCCTGATGACACCACCGGACCAGCCGACGCGAGATGAACTGGCAAACGACTATTTGGATCAGTTGGAGTTTGAGCCGTACCCGGTTCAGGAGGAGGCACTGCTAGCGTGGTTTACCTCAGAGCAGGGTGTCTTGGTTTGTGCGCCGACCGGGACGGGCAAAACGCTCATTGCCGAAGCCGCCCTCTATGAAGCGTTGCGTACGGGGCGTCGCGCCTATTACACGACGCCCTTGATTGCGTTAACCGAACAGAAGCTTCAGGAAATGCAGGCGGCGGCGGTTCGCTGGGGGTTTCGCGAAGAGGACGTTGGGTTGGTCACCGGCAACCGTCGCGTCAACGCCGACGCGCCGGTCTTGGTCGTGGTCGCGGAGATCCTCTTCAATCGCCTGCTGCACCCCGAGGCGTTTGCGTTTGACGAAGTCACCGCGGTCGTGATGGACGAGTTTCACAGCTTCAACGATCCAGAACGCGGCATCGTCTGGGAAATGACGCTCGGCATGCTCCCCCCTCACATTCGTCTCCTGTTATTGTCGGCCACGGTGGGAAATGCCTATCCGTTTGTCAGCTGGCTGCGACACGCCCATCAGCACAATTTGGAACTGGTCCAAAGCGACGATCGCAAGGTGCCGCTGACCTACTATTGGGTTGGCGATCAACTGTTGAACGAGCAATTGGAGATCATGGTGGCCGGCGACGAAGCGTCGCGCTATACGCCCGCCCTGGTCTTCTGTTTCAACCGCGAAGAATGTTGGAGCGTCGGTGAACAGCTCAAGGGCAAGAAAATGTTGCACGGCGACCAGCAGAAACTGCTGGCGACAGAATTGGATAAGCACGATTGGTCGCAGGGCGCGGGCCCGAAGCTCAAGCAGATCCTCTATCGGGGCGTGGGTGTGCACCATGCCGGGTTGCTGCCGTCCTACCGGCGAATCGTCGAAGAGCTGTTTCAGCGCAAGTTGCTCTCGGTATGCGTTTGCACGGAGACGCTGGCCGCCGGGATTAACCTGCCGGCGCGCAGCGTTGTCATTCCGAATCTGCTCAAAGGGCCGCCCGACAAGAAGAAGCTGATCGAGGCCAGTGCCGCCCACCAGATGTTTGGCCGCGCGGGGCGTCCACAGTTCGATACCCAGGGGTATATTTTTGCCCTGGCACATGAAGACGACGTCAAACTGTTGCGGTGGCGGGAGAAGTACGACCAAATTCCGGAGGACACCAAGGATCCCGGGCTGCGGCGGGCGAAGAAGGCTCTGAAGAAGAAAATGCCCAAGCGGCGCGCGAACCAGCAGTATTGGAATGAGACGCATTTCGAAAAACTCAAAACGGCACCGGCGAGCAAGTTGGCCAGTCGCGGCCCGCTGCCCTGGCGATTGCTGACGTACATGCTCGACGCCTCACCTGAAGTCGCGCCAATGCGGACGTTGGTCGGCAAACGCCTGCACGAAGGCAATACCGGCGAGGCGGATCAAAAGGAACTTGACCGGATGCTCAAGACCTTGTGGACGGCCGGCTACGTCCGCCTGGAGCCGGAACCGCCCAAGCCGCTCGCCGAAGATGAACAACCCGCGATCGACCCCACCGCAGAACCGCCCGCACCGTATCAGGCGGAATTTGCGTATCCCACCGAGACGCTGCCGAGGTTGTTGGGTTTTCGGGGTGTGAATCCGCTGTTTGGTGTCTTTGTGGCCAACCATCTGGGAGTCGCGGATCGCAACGAGCGGTTGCAGGCGCTGGAGGCGATCCTGGCGCTGCCCGGCCCGGTGGCGCGGTTCGTCCGCGTGCCCAAACATCACGACATGCCACCCGGGCCGTTGGCCACCACCCGCATCGATGTCGAGTTGCTGCGGCTCGGCCTGGTCACGTTAGAGCAATTGGGGGCCGGGGAAAAATCTGACGACGACGAGGCCAGCGATCGCAGGCCCGCGTTTTACGACGAAGAACCGGTCTGGGTGCTCACGTTGGCGGAAAAACTGAAGTTGCTCTTCGACTATGATTTTCCTGGTGTGCGCGATGTGCGCATCACGCCCGCCTGGGCCGCCGGTGAGATTCTCGAATTCGGCGGCAACTTCAACAATTTCATCACCAGCAAAGGCCTGCAAAAGCAGGAAGGAATTATCTTTCGGCACCTGCTGCGGCTGATCCTGTTGATTGCCGAGTTCAAAGCAATTGTGCCGTATGACACCACGGAAGAGGAGTGGTTTACCGACCTTGACGACATTGCCCAGCGGCTGGCGGAGACGTGTCGTACGGTCGACCCGACCAGCACGGACAAGGCGATCGCCGAGGCCAAGGCGGTGCAGGCCGTCGAGGCGTAGGGCCGTCAGGGTGCAGGGCCGTCTGGGTGCAGGGCCGCGCCAGCTGCTACACCAAATCCGGCGTGTCTGGACCTGGGCCACGTTCACGCGGCTTGGGTTGGTCGAGCATCGTTTCTTCGCGGACGATGGTCTCGATCGTGGACTGCCGAACTTCTTGCTGGGAGTCGTTCGGGACGGCAACTTCTTCGGGCTTGATGGTCTCCGGCGCCGCGGCCGCCATCCGTTTCTTGGCGTGCTGAAGGCGTGCATTGAGCACGGAGCGAAAGTTAATTCGTTGCTCGGCACGCTGCGCGAACGGCCGCAAGTACTTCGCCACTTCGGCCGCCGTCTGAATGCGATTCTCGGGCCGCTTTGCCATCATCTTCGAGACGATCAACTGCAGCCGCTCGGGCACGTCGGCTCGCAATTCCTGGACCGCCGTCGGCCGCTTCTTCAGGTGTCCCTTCAGTTTCTGAGCGTGCGACTTGACCGGAAACGGCACGTTGCCTGTCAACGCGAAGTACAACGTGCAGCCCAAGCTGTAGATGTCCGCGCGATGATCGATCTGATAGCTGTCGACATATTGCTCCGGCGAAATGTAGTCGGCGGTCCCCAGGCGGTTTTGCCCGAAGATCATGGCCATGGAAAACTCTTCGTCGTTGTCATCCAGCATGGCCAAGCCAAAATCGAGAATCTTGACTGTGCCGTCTGAGCAGACCAGCAGGTTCTCCGGCTTGATGTCGCGATGTACCAGCCCTTGACCATGGGCATAGTGCAGGCCGTCCGCGGCTTGCATGATGATGTCGCAGGCCTGCGCGATATCAATCTTCTTCTTCATCAACATGAATTCAAACAGGTTGACGCCCCGGACCAATTCCATCGCCACATAGTAGATGGGACCATAGATGTCTTCGTAATGGCCCATCTTGTAGGTGTGGACGATCGAGGGATGCTTGAGCTTCATCCCGGCTTGAGCTTCCAGGCGAAAGCGGGCGAGCGTGCCGGCGTCTTCACGGGCGTTTTCCGGAAGGACCTTTAAGGCGACGCGCCAATGCGTCTCGATATCTTCGGCGATATAAACCCATCCCATGCCGCCGCAGCCAAGCACTTCCAATACCTTGTAACCGTCGATTACCAAGCCACGCGAGTTTCCCTTCAGCAGGCGATCGGCCTGGTACCGCGTCAGAAAGCCGTCATCGACCAGGACCTGCGCGATCTCGGTGGTCGTCGGCTCGGTCAGTTGCGAGATCGTGACGGCGGCGTCCTGCAGATCGTCGATCTGCAGTAACCGGCTCCTTTTCAGAAGCAACAGGAAGTCATTCGTTGCCTTGGAGACTGCCATACTCACCAATCAACCTGGTCGGTGTCAGACATGGAAACCCGAACCAACGTAGCTCGGGACACAGAAAATGACCCGCACGAGCCCTCATTCTACCACAGCGGTGTCGATTTTTGCACGCAGAATCGCGGTTGTGAAGTAGACGCGACGCAATCGCAACCGGTTCCCGCGAGGCAACCCGGGGGTCCCGCATATTGGGGCCACACTGCGGATTGCGGGAGAATTGATCATTGCTGACGAATCTGCAGGTTTGACGCGGTACGGTGACGCGGCCAGCAAAGATCTGCCTGTTGGCGATTCGTTTGCATAGGAAGCAACCGGTTTTCCGCGTATAATCCCTGGTCTCGTGCATGTTCGCGCCAATGCTGCTCAAGCGGCAGATTCTGTCCCCATCAGTGGCCATCGATGATCCAACTCCCCGTCCTGAACAACCTTGATACCGCTGAGGATCCCCTGGCCACGTTGGTCGCCCGCGAGGTTCCGTTGGACCAACGCCGGCCGTTGCCGATGTCGCGCGAGGAAATGGAAGCCCGCGGCTGGGACGAGATCGACATTGTCTTCGTGACCGGCGACGCCTACATCGACCATCCGAGTTTCGCGACGGCGATTCTCGGTCGTGTCTTGGAAGCGGCCGGTTTTCGCGTCGGCATCGTTTCCCAGCCGGATTGGCAGAACGCGAAGGACTGGCAACGCTTTGGCCGCCCGCGTCTATTCTTCGCGATCAGTGCCGGCAATATGGACTCGATGATCAATCACTACACGGCCAATCGCAAGGTCCGCAACGACGACGCCTATTCTCCGGGCGGCCGAATCGGTCTGCGCCCGGATCGTGCGACGCTGGCGTATTGCCAGCGGTCGCGGCAGGCCTACAAGGGAGTCCCGATCATCGCCGGCGGCGTCGAGGCATCCTTGCGACGATTGGCGCACTACGACTACTGGAGCGATAAGGTCCGCCGTTCGATCCTGCTCGATGCCAAACCCGACCTGGTGGTCTTCGGGATGGGCGAAGACATCATCCTGGAGATCGCCCGCCGCCTCGAAGCGGGCGAATCCGTCAAGGATCTCCGCGCGTTACGTGGCGTCGCGTATGCGATGGGTGCTTCCGAAACTCCCCCGGAAGACGCGCTCACGATTCCCAGCTACGAAGCCGTCTGTGCGGACAAGCACACGTTCGCCGAAGCAACCAAGCTCACCCACAACGAAACCAACCCGTACAACGCGCGGCGGTTGGTCCAGTGGCATGATCGTCAGGCCGTTGTCGTCAATCCGCCGCGGTTTCCGATTTCCGAGGCGGCGATGGATACGATCTACGCGCTGCCCTATACCCGCCAACCGCATCCCAGTTACCGTGAGCCGATCCCCGCGTTCGACATGATCAAGGATTCGGTCACAATCATGCGCGGCTGCTTCGGCGGCTGTACGTTTTGTTCGATCACGGCCCATCAGGGCCGCATTATCCAGTCGCGCAGCCAGGATTCGATCCTGCAGGAAGTTCGCGACATGACGCGTGGCGAGTCGTTCAAAGGCGTGATTAGCGACATCGGCGGACCGACCGCCAATATGTACCAAATGAAATGCACCAAGCCGGAGGTCGAAGCCATCTGCCGCCGCCAGTCGTGCGTCCACCCGACCATCTGCAAGTTGCTGGGGACCGATCATGGCCCATTGATTCAGTTGATGAAGGATACGCGTGAAACGCCTGGTATTAAGAAGGTCCTGGTGGCCAGCGGCATTCGAATGGATCTGGCCCGCCGTTCGCCGGAATACATGCGCGAACTGACGCAACATCACGTCGGCGGCCTGCTGAAAGTTGCTCCCGAACATACCGACGCCAAGGTGTTGAACCTGATGCGGAAGCCGTCGGGTGACGACTTTGAACGGTTCAGCGAACAGTTTCTCGCGGAATCCAAAAAGGTCGGCAAGAAACAGCACATTGTCCCGTACTACATCGCCAGCCACCCCGG
Source organism: bacterium (assembly GCA_030432015.1). Classification (GTDB taxonomy): domain Bacteria; phylum Planctomycetota; class Planctomycetia; order Pirellulales; family Pirellulaceae; genus ARS98. The sequence goes on along the minus strand of JAUIHJ010000396.1, from coordinate 1,514 downwards.
TAGCGATCTGCACGCGATGATCGATCTGGCGCTGTTCTTGAAGCGGACCGGCTATCGGCCAGACCAGGTGCAGGATTTCATTCCAGCTCCGATGGATGTGGCCACGGCCATGTTTTACGCGGAAATCGATCCGTTTACCAAGAAACCGGTCCACATCGCTCGACACTTGCGTGATCGCAAATTGCAGCGGGCCTTGATGCAGTACTTCAAGCCGGAAAACTACTTCGAAGTGCGGCGGGCGTTGCAGCAGGCCGGCCGCACCGACCTGATCGGCGGCGGATGCGATTGCCTGATCGCCAGCAAGCCACCCAAGGAAGCCATCGAGAAGCGGCGCAAGAAGGCCAACGCCCAACTGGTCGAAGGCAAGTACGTGCATACCATTCCCGGCAGTAAAAGTGCGGCCAGCAAGAAGAAAAAGGGGAAGGGGAAAGGGAAGCAGAAGCAGTCCCGCCACGAGCCCGGTCCCGGTTATCGTCCGGATACGCGGAAGGCGCGTAACAAATAGCCGAACTCTTTCTCGCGCTTGCGATGCCGGACCGTTCCCCCGCAGCACCTCTCCGAATCACATGCCATCTTGCAGTTACATCGTGATCCCCGCTCGGCTTGCATCGACACGGCTGCCTCGCAAACTGCTGCTGGCGGAGACCGGAAAGTCTGTCATTCAACACACGTATGAAGCTGCGCGCCGCGCCAGCCGACCGGAGGGTGTGGTCGTCGCCGCAGACTGCCAGGAGATTGCCCGCGAAGTCCAGCGGTTTGGCGGCCAAGTGGTGCTCACCGATCCAGCTGCGGCGACGGGCACCGATCGCGTGGCCGAAGCGGCACGGGATCTGCCGGACGCCGACGTGATCATCAACGTGCAGGGGGATGAGCCGGAGATCGCCGCATCATCGATTGACCTGGCCGTGCGGTTGCTCGACGAAAACCCCCAGGCGGTCATGGCCACGCTGGCAACCCCCATTCGCTCGCAAAGCCAACTCGAGGATCCAGCCTGTGTGAAAGTTGTGATGGATTCACTGGGCCGGGCCCTCTATTTCAGTCGCAGCCCGATCCCCCACGGGCGCGACGGGTACGCTACGCTGTTGGCGGCGGAGCCTCCCGTTTTTCACCAGCATATCGGCCTGTATGCTTACCGCCGCGACTTTCTATTTCAGTTCGCGGAGATGCCGCCGTCCCCCTTGGAGTTGGCCGAGAAGCTCGAGCAGCTTCGCGTCCTCGAAGCGGGATTCTCAATTTTGGTCGGTGTGATCGACGAGCCGACCGTGGGAATCGATACCCGCGCGGACTACGAGGCGTTTGTCATCCGGGCAACGAATTGCTAAGATGCGTTCCCAGGGCTGAGACCCTGGCCAAGCCCTTCTTTGCCCGCCTCGCCAGTGCCACTCCCCCCCCATTTCGATGTCGTGCTCCGTACCGACCGCAAGTCGACGCGGACATCAGCTCTTGTGACTTAACAGTTTGCCAGGAAGGCCGGGAAACGGATGACGAAGCATATTTTTGTAACGGGTGGTGTG
>JAUIHJ010000395.1 GCA_030432015.1 bacterium | reverse complement strand
GCGCGACGGCGACGTCCGGTTCCATCGATTTCGCAAACTAAGCGACGAAGAGGTGATCGACCAGCTAACGCAAGTGAAAGGGATCGGGCGCTGGACCGCCCAGATGTTGCTGATTTTCTCGCTGGGGCGTTTGGATGTTCTGGCCACCGATGACCAAGGTCTGCGCAGCGCGGTGCGGGACCTATATCAACTCGATGACTTCCCCAGCAAGCAGGAGTTCACCGAACTCGCCCAACCCTGGCGACCCTATGCCAGCGTCGCATCGTGGTATTGCTGGCGGCACGCCGACGGTGACGCATCGTGAGTCTCAGCCGTCACCCAGCATTTCGGGAGGCAATTCTGCCGGACTAATGAAGCCGTCAGCATTCTTGTCCAGCGTGTCAAAACGGTTGCTGGCTCCCAAGAACTCATGCCGCCCCACTTCGCCATCGCGATTCGTGTCCATTCCCAAGAACCAACGGGGTACGTTCTGGCTGGAGGCGTCGGTGGTTTCCGTTGGCATCACAAACAGGGTGTCGTCCTGCTGTGGATTGCCGCGGACCAGACCAACCACCATGCTGCCGGGAATCTCATGGGACTGCAAATCGCCGTCCTGATTGCTGTCCATCTTCGCCAGAAGGTCGGGTGTGGCCGCAAGCTCGCGGGCATGAATACGACCGTCGCCGTTAGTGTCCAGAGCGGTAAAGAGAGCGTCCTCCTGATCCGCCGCCCGAGCCCGCACCTGGCCGCGATAGGCACGCTGGCGAAGGTTGAGAAAGTTGGCCAATTCCTGCACCTCGATCTTGTCGTCTTGATTGGCATCGACACCAGCAAACGGGATGTCGAGCCCCGGCAGTTGATTGGGAACTTCGCTCGCTTCCAAGTAGCCGTTGCCATCGGTGTCGAGCGTGCTGAACTGGCCTTGTGCGACCTCTTCATAATTATTCAGAGCGGGATCCTCATTGACAAAAAACTCGACCTCAACGCCGGTCAATTCGATCGAGACGCGGCGCGCATAGCTTCGTTTCGAAGTCACCAGGGCTTCGATCGCCGGGTCGACGACGTCGAGCTCCAATGATGTCTTGCGCGATCCGCCTTCGGCGTCCTGGATACCAAACTGCGCCCTCAATCGCAGGTGCGGCCTGACGGTCGCAAGTTGCTCGACTTCGGCACTCCCCAACCGCGCATCGCGGTCCGTATCAAGCGTCGCGAACAATTCTGGGGTCAGCGGCCAATCACTGGCCTGCACCGTGTCGCCGAATGAATACAATTCTTGCAGAATGTACGAAGCAGAATTCCACTTGGTGCGATCATTGATCAGAATCGCCGTTTCAGGTTCGGTCGTGCGACGGCGATTGGACATCCGACCCGGTGTCGCCTGGGCATCGTCCTTAAAGTCCGCCAGCGTGACGATCTGGTCGTCGTCCGCATCCTGACTGAGAAGTCTTGCGGGCGCAGCCGCCATTTCATCGGAGGTAATCGCACCGTTGTGATCGAAGTCCAGCAATTGGCGGAGGGGCGATCTCGAGCGGCTGGCACTTCGAAACTCATTGGAGCTGCGCAAGGAAAATGACCGCGATCGACCAACGTTGCGCGTCACAAAGCGAGGCACTTCGTCGCGGTCGACCAATCCATCGGCGTTGCGGTCGTACATCGTGATCAACTGGCTCTTCTGCGCATCGTCAGTGATTGGCAGGTTACCGAACTGTCCGTACATGAATCTGGGACTGTTGGCGACCTCTTCCCACGTCCGCTGGCCGTCCCCATCGACATCCGCCGCCGCGAACGCATCGTCTACCAAGGCTTCCAACGCGGATGAGTGCACGTCGCCGTCAATCGTGATCTCGATATCGACCACCAGGGGTCCGCCGGGCGTCAACAAGATCACGCGTTCGGTCGGAGGTAAATCGCGAGGTCGGGGCTGTGACTCCCGAGTTGGCAACTCAACTGCAGGCGACTGATCGGATCCTGAAGTCTGCTCGGATGCCGGCGACGAAGCAGCGATCGTTGCTGGACCTGCAACCTGCTGCGTCATCGCTTGGGTGCTGGAATCGGTCTCAGCATCGGCGTTCCGCAGGCCAACCGCCTCCGGGCCATGCGCGGCCGCTGGCGATGTTTCGGCATCTGTGTTCGTGTCAACATCTGCCTGCGGGTGAACATCAGCCGCCCCGTCGATCCCAACAATGGTGGACTCTGCAGCCGATGCGTCTTCTGCCTGGTCACCAGCGTTCTCCGCTGTGATGGTCGCCGACGTTGCTTCGCCAGTCGACGTCGGCACGGACTTGACCACCGACTGCCGGCAACCGCCCACCGTCACCAACATGGCGATCGAAAAACATACGCAGCAAGAAATCTTCGTGTGGCAGTTCATGACCGCTCCGTCGAAATGATCACGGCTGGACAAGCTGGCTCCGGCGCTCACGTCTTGTATGAGCGTCTCAAGCTAATGATTCATCGCAAACTCTGCACTGTTGAGGAGGGCCCACAAGATATCGCTGTACGCCCGCTGCCTGGCCTTCTCGTCTGCGGCCGCCGCGATATGCGCCAGAAACGTGGCGTTCTCCTGTTCGCTAGGCGGCCGCGACAGCGTTGCCAAGAGCAGCACCTCGACACGTTCATGGTCGGCGAACCAGGGTGCCTCGAGCGACGCCAGCAGGCTGCTTTGGTCGACGCTGGTGGCCGCTGCCGTCTCAGACCCATTGAGCAGTGTCAGGGCCTGCAGGATGCCGGCCTCAAATTCGGTTGCATTCCCGCCTTGCATATTCATCTTCGCGGCAAACGCAAGCCGCCGCGGATCAAACAACCCTTGTGCCGCAGGCAGAAAGTCGGGTTGATCGGCGGTGCGGCGCATCAACGTCTGGTTCAGGCAATCGTACAGCTGTTCTGACGTCAACGTCTTGATTGCCATGGTCGCGAACAGTTCGGGGGGCGGCGGTTCGTCGCTGGAGACGGCGCTGCTGCGTTGATACGCATCGGTTCGCGCCAAGGTGCGATACAATTCGCGTAAATCAAAGCCGGTCTCGACGAAGTAGTCGGTCAGTTCCGCCAACAACTGCGGATGGCTGGGTGGATTGTGGGGCCCCAAATCATCCACCGGCTCGACGAGCCCTCGCCCGAACATCTGCGACCAGACGCGATTGACCGTTGCCTGCGCCAGGTAGGGGTTGTCCCGTGACGCCATCCAGATGGCCAGCTGAACCCGTCGTGAACCCCGTTGGTCAGCGGTGTCCGCCGCCCCATCAAGATACTTCGGCGGCACGACCGTTTGGGTGTCGGGTAAGGTCACCTCGCCATCGGGAAGATCAATCAGGCTAACTTGGGCACCCGGGTTATTCATCGCCTGCGACTGATCCAACTGCGCGAAGAATGCGGCATACCCCCAAAAATCTTCCTGTTTCCAGTGGTCAAATGGGTGCGCGTGACATTGTGCACATTCAATCTGCAGGCCGAGAAAGATGCGGGACGTACTGGCCGCCAGCTTCTCTGGCTTGAGTTCCAGCGAGGTGTAATACAGGGCAGGTCCTGCGTCGCCGCCGCCGGTCGCCACCAGGAAGTCCGAAACGACCCGGTCGTACCGCATATTCAGCGAGAACTGGCTCCGTAACCAATTCTGCACCCCGGCGACGTTCTGGATCTGCTGCAAACCCAGACCAGCCGGCAACATGAATTGTCGCCACGAATTCGCCAGGTGCGTGGCGTGGCGGGGCGATGACAGCAGGTGGTCGATCAATTGTGCCCGCTTGTCCGGCGCCGTATCGGTCAAGAACGCGCGAACATCCGCAACCCGGGGAATGACACCCTTGAGGTCCAGCGACGCGCGGCGGAGAAACTCCGCATCGTTGGCCCGCGGTCCAGCCACCACGTCGGCCTCCTGAAGTCGCGCGTCCAGGAGGGCATCAATTTGCCGGACCATTTCCAGCCGCCGGTCCGCCGAGATGCCCTGCTCGAATTGCGCCAGCGCAATCACAGGGATTCCCCAGACCAAGCATATCGCTCCGAGCCAGGCTGTTCGAAACATCGCGCGCACCTCTTCCCAGTTACTTGCGAGAAAGCCGCAGAAGTGTCCTCGTAACCATGGGGCTATTCTATCCAAATTCGTTTCGCTGTGGATAATCTTGGCCGAATTGGGCGTCGGCCGCGAAAGCATCGCTTGACGTATGACGCGGGCAAAGCCGGGGTGCCGGTAATGTTGACGCTGTCCGAAAAAAAATCGGAGGTTTGTGCCAAGATTGCGCGACTGGCAGCGAATCAGGGAGCAACCCGCCAATTCTTGTCCGTCGCCAGGCACCAGGAGCGAGCAATGAAGTCCGCCAGCCACACGGCCCCCCGGTTCAGCTTCCGCGGTAACACCCCGCCCCACGCAGCACCAATCCCTGAGAAGCCGAGCAAGCCGGCGCCCCCCTGTCCTGACGACCATTGCCCCTACTGCCAACGGGCACTACCCGGGACCGGGGCGAGCGTTGCCGGGCTGCTGCAACTCGGCGTCAAGCAGCTGTTCGGCGCCATCTACATGATTGTCGCCGGGATCATCCGTTGCGTGCGTTTCGCGGCCGCGGGACTCCTGTGCCTGATCGGCCTGCTCGGCTCATGCTGCTTTGGGCTCGCCTCGCGCATCGCCCATCGCGATGATCGGAAACTCCTGTTTCGGCAGTAGGTGCGTCAGACTGGTCGATCGATCGGTTCCGGCGTTAGCGGTCGATCGTCCCGCCACCCGACTGCGATTGGGCATCCGTGCGATCGGTCGGCAACTCGTCCAGCCACCGCTTGGCGGCACGCGTCCATTGTGACGTGGGGTAACTCACCGGATCGAGTCCCCCGCCATGCCCGCCCGTTGCGTAAACATGGCAATCCGCCGCAACGTCAGCTCGACGCACCTCCAACATGTAATCCAGCATTCCACCGGCGAAGCGATCATTGGCCGCCACCGCAAAGAACAAGGGGGGCGTCACGCCAGACCGTAGCGTTCCGCGCGCGGCCGTGTCAACGTTGTGGGAATCAACCGGGTCGGTCAGGTACGCCGGATACACCAACAGGGCAAAATCGGGACGCGACGACTGTTGATCGATCGCATCGATCGGCTCGTACGAATCGCGCCCAGCATGGGTTGCCAACGTCGTGCACAAATGCCCGCCCGCCGAGAACCCGCAGATGCCAATCTGTCGAGGATCGATCTCCCACTCGCTGGCCGACGCCCGCGCAATACGGACGGCACGCTGGAGATCCTGCAGTGCATGATGGTGCTTGGCAAATTCGCCGCCACGTCGCGGGACGCGATATTTCAGGAGCAGCGCCGTCACCCCCAACTCATTGAACCATTGGGCCACGCGCGTCCCCTCGTGTTCGGCCGCCAGCGCGCCGTAGCCACCACCTGGGCAAACGATGACCGCGCGGCGTTGGCGCACGGGCCCGGCGGCCTTCATCAACGTCAAGGTTGGTCGCGTGACGTCGGTAATATTGAGCGCCTGTCCACCACGCGACCGGTGAGTAACTTTTTCCGGCCCTGCAGCCCGCGTCTCATCCGGTCCGACGCCCATCGGCCAAACTGGAATCACCGGCGCATCATAACCGAGAATTTGGCGGATGCGGACATCGCCCAGCGTGAGCGGACCGGCGGCCTCAGCGGCTGGCAGCGTCTTCGCCTGATAGGTCAGCGGGGCAGGCCGAGCCGAACCGGGGACAAGCGAAATGTCGCCCAGCCATCGGTGACACGCGCTGGCCCAGGAATCGAGCGTTTGGGCAGCATCATTCGCTCGGGCACCGCGGCTGCCAAGGAGATGTAACTCGTGATTTACTTTGGCCTGACGCAGCGCGAGCGCATACGCAATGGCGCCGGTCGTAAATTCGCTGGGGTCCGTGATGGCCGTGAATGTGGGAGGTGTTTTCTGCGTCGACAATTCGTCGGCCCGCAAATGCGGCGTCAATTCGCGTGAACGAATCGGATCGGTCAGGTAGGCAGGGTCGATCAACAAACTGAAGTCTGGCCGACAGCTTGTCGTGTCGCAGGCATCGACCGCCGTGTACCGGCGCTTCGCATGTAAACTCGCTACAGTCGCCGCCAAATGCCCGCCAGCACCGACTCCCCCCACGCCAATCTTGTCCGGGTCGATCCCCCAATCCGTGGCGCGTGTACGCAGGACTCCGACGGCACGCTGCGCGTCCTGCAGGGCATGGTGGTACATCAACAGCCCTTGATTGCGTTTGGGAACACGGTACTTGAGTAATACGATGTTGACGCCGCGCGCATTGAACCAGCGCGCTGGCGCGACCGCGCGTTGCACCTCGAGCTGACCGTAGCCCCCGCCGGGACAGAGGATGATCGCAGTCCCCGTGTTGGTGTCTGCTGGAGCCGCCAAGATGGTCATCGATGGTTGCGAGACGTTGCGAATTGTCACGTCGCCTGGACGCGAGACGGAGGCGACCGCCTCTTCAGCACCCAAAGGCTGTGCGGCGTCGGGAATGTGATCCGACGGCCACAAGCGCACGACCTGACACGTACGTCCAATCGCCGCTTGGATCGCACGTTCGCCTGCGGTCAGATCACCTGCAGCCAGTTGACCTGCGGCCGAATCGACCGCTTTAAGACTCGCGGCCGGCACGCTCACGACGAAGCAAATCGCAATCATCATCCGCCTGCCCCAGCGCCTGGCGATGGCGATTCCGTGCGTGTGCGTCGAATGCACACGCTGTTTCTTCGACGCTGCGGCTGGACCGGAGATCACGTAATTCTTCATGGTCTTCCTCTGTTCCCACGATTTCAGGCCACCCGGAATCCATGCGGGAGGCGCTATCTCGCGACGACGACACGCGACGACCACGAAAGGACCTGTTGCCCAACCATGGGCCGGCCCTCCCGGCCAACGGCGGGCGAGAAGTCTCTCCTCGGAAGCCACGGCATGCATCACCCGGTCGCCGGGCCAGCACCGGCCGGCCGTCGGCGACACTCGGTTCGCTGAATATAGACCCAGCGTCCCAAGGTTGCCACCGGCGTGTGTCGTGTCGCGCGATTGCGGCAACACGGCTGGTCTTGAGCCGGCGCGGGCGTTAGAGTCTCAGAGAACCTCACAGGCGGTTTCACGCAACACTCGCAGCTCATGACCACACTCGCCGAACCATCGCAACCGCAGTCGCGATCGCCAAGGTCCGTAGCCACTTGGGCCATCGTCGAAATCGCGCTGATGGTGGTCCTGATCGTTGCCATCGCCGGGGGAGCGGCTCCGAGCGTCAATGAAGCCCATTACCTTGGCAAGGCCAAGCATTACTGGCAACCGTCGTGGTGCGGTTCGGACGCGTTTCTTGGATCGGCCGATGCGCACTTAGTCTTCTATTGGACGATCGGCTGGTTGACGCTCTTCCTGCCGCTGGGTGCTGTCGCTTGGATCGGTCGCATGATCACCTGGCTGCTGCTGGCGTGGTCGTGGCGCCGCCTCAGCACCAAAGTCATTCCGGGGAGCGGCTGGGCGCTACTGACCTTGGGCATGTACGCCGGCCTCCTCGGCTGCGGCCACATGGCTGGAGAATGGGTGTTTGATGGCGTCGAGGCGAAGGGCTTCGCGTATGTACTGTTGTTCTTGGCACTGGAAGCGCTGCACGACGCTCGATGGAATCGCGTTTGGTTACTGTTGGGCGCGGCGTCCTCGTTTCATGTGCTGACAGGCGGCTGGTCGGTCATGGCCGCCATGTTTGTCTGGTGTTGCTCGGGCCGCGACCGCCCTTCCCTGCCCGCGATGGTGCCGGCGTTGGTGGGCGGCTTGGCACTGGCATTGCCTGGACTGCTACCGGCGCTGGCGCTGACCTGGGGGGTCGACCATACGATTCTTGCCGAAGCGAATGACCTGTACGTG
>JAUIHJ010000394.1 GCA_030432015.1 bacterium | reverse complement strand
CCCGGCGCGGGCCGCTTCCATCTGAGGTGATGGCATCGGCCACGCGACAGCCGTAGCAACAATACCAGGGCTCTGGAGACGCCGCGTCGCTTGCGCTCGCAACACCAGTCGCGGGCAGTCCACAGTAGGCGCAGCCCGTCTCCGTGGCGTCACCGGTCATGGCGCTTCAAACAATTCGACGCGAACCGCAGGAAACAAAAAGCGGATCGTGTAGGCGATCGCGAAGACCCAGAAACCCAGCCACATCAGGCGGACGTACCAGGGGATCCGGTTGCCCGTGTAATGGTGGTGCTGGTGTTCCCGTTCGGCGGATGATTCCTGTGAATCCACAAAGATACCTCGGGCTGAGTGTGCGTTGCGTAGTCAGTTATCGTAGTGACGCGGCCCGTTCCGCGTTCAATCTGGCGTCATTCGCTAACATCTGATGCTTGGGTTGCTCGATGTCACGAAACATCCCGTTGGCCGCAGCCCAGACCAGCAGGGAGAAGAACCCCAGGCTGGCCAGCAAGTAATTGAGCATGGGCGTAATGGCAAACGCGCCGTCGGTGCTGTCCTGAAACGTCCTGATGAATTCCAGGAACTTCATGATGAAGCCGACCATGCTGGGCACGAGGATCAACACGGACATGACGACCAGAACGGCCGGCTTGAGCCTCCCGGAGGTCGCCGTGCGCTTTTGAGGAGTCTTGGGCGATGATTGATCAGCGTCGTTCATGGGACAGGCTCGGGGTGATGTTGATAGTCCGTCTCGCCACGGTTGACGTGTTACTCGTACGCCAACGCGTCCAGCTCTTCATAGTAGGGGTAGGTCGAGTGCCATGATCCCAGCCACTGCATGTAGGTGATCAGGGCGAGTCCACGCCGGTTCGGTTGGTCGGGTGCTCCGTCAAACAGCCAGGGGTATTCCGGCATGGGTGAATCGGGCGAAACGGTTTTCGGTCGAAAGAAGTGCACGGTATGCCAATCGCTGCCGTGACGGCCGCCTTCTCGCGAGAGATCGGGGCCGACGCGACGCGTTCCGAACATTACGGGGCGCTGTAGTTCGTTTTGGTATTCCCAGGTTTCCGAGACGGCGCCAAAGCGTTTCGAATCGTTGGAGACGGGACGGACGAACTGGCTGTGGCAATGCCAGCAACCTTCTCCGATATACACCTGTCGTCCCAAGCGCAAGGCCTGGGCACAATTTTCCTTGGTCGGCTCGCCAATCGCTGCCTCGAACGAATCCGGGTAGCGACGGCTCAGTTCCTTGAACTGGTACAGGATGTTGGGATTGACAACCTCTTCCGCTGTCTGTTCGGGCAAGTCCTTGTACATCAGGATGGGCACGACGGCGTTGGATAAGAACGCGAACCCAAAAAAACCGATGCCAGCGATGAAAAAGATTCCCGCTTTGCTTTCAAACATGGTCGACTAACGCTCCTTAGGCGGGTGCGGAAACCGCAGTGGGGGAATCCGTGGAACGTCCACGTGCCGTGCGGAGCAGATTCCACAGGAAACAAAGGAAGCCGCCGGCGATCATCAGGCCGGCAAACATCCGCGTAATCCAGAACGGTTGCGAGCCCGTGACCGAGACATCCCAGGGCTGCAACGATGACCAATAGTAGCCTTGAAACACGCCGGCTAACCCGAGGTCGAGGAACATGATGAAGACGCCTGCTGCGGAGAGCCAGAAGTGCCATTCACAAAGCCGGCGGCTGTACCAGGGCTTGTTCAACAAAATCGGGAACAGGTAGGTCATCATTCCAAAGATCCACATGCTGAAGACGCCGAACATTACCAGATGTGCGTGGCCAACGACCCAGTCGGTAAAGTGGATCAGTTTCTGGAAGGTCAACGTCACCTGCAGGGCACATTGGAAGCAGGTGATAAAGTAGAAGATCATGCCGGTGTAGAACCAGCGAACGGGCAGATTCGTAACCACCTTGCGGCCATCGCCCCACAACGTTCCCATGAAGTTGATGATCACGGTCGCGACCACGAATTCGACAGCAATCGTGGAAATGATCGCACCATACTGAAGGAACATCGGGATCGGCGTATAGAGGAAATGGTGAATGCCTTGCAGCGGATAGAAGAAGGCCAGTCCCCAGAATCCGACCAGCGATAGTCCCTGGCTCCAGATCGGCTTCTCCAGGATGATCGGGACGATGTAGTACATCGTGCCCCATCCCAGCGGCGTGACGAACAGGCCGACCAGGTCGTGAATGAAGAGACCGCCGACGGCACCGGCGCTGGTGCCGGTAAGGCTGTATTCCGGCAGGAAATTCCCCATGGCGTACGTCAGGAACGTCCAGATAAACGCCGCCATGAAGTACCACAGCGTGACGTACATCGAGCCTTTCGAGCGGGCGATCGGGGTGAGGAAATTCGCGGCGACCAGCGCCAGGCCGAGTAGCGCGACGGGGTCGATCCAAAACGGCGTTTCGCCCCACTCGACGCCCTGCGCTCCGAGTCCCATTGGCAGGTGCAGTTGGTCGGTAAGCGATGCCACCCAGTCCTGGGCCTGCAACGTTGGTCCAAAAATAATCCCGGCCGCTGTGCAGAGGACGACGGCCTGCCACGCGATGAAAATGAAATAGGAAAGTTTCTGGCTGAGCACCCGCTGCAGTGTCAGACGTGGCACGGACCAGTGCAGAACGCCCAGAAACGCGTTGGCAATAAAACCGTAGGCCACGGCGTTGGTGTGGATCATCCGCCACCGTCCGGCCGAGAGCCATTCGATGCCGTTCAGCGGATTCCAATGAATCAGCTGCAACGCCATCAGTATGCCGCCGGTCATGGAAATCGCCAGGTAGGCCAGCGCCGCATAGAAGTACCACCGCACAAGCCGCTCTTCGACCAGGTCTGCATGACGTGGAAGAATTTCATTAGTCGTTGCCGAACTCATGCTTGCTCCGTTTGTCGTCGGTAAGGCACGTAAAGTCCCAGGGGATAAACCAGGGCCAGCGTCCACCCATAGATCAAATGGGTTGTCAGGCCGATCCACCAGGGAATTTGTTCGACGATCCACGCGCCGCCGAACATAACTGGCTGCAGCCAGGCCAGAATCAAGTAAAAGTGGACGAGCCACATGCCGGCCGCCATCAGGGTTGCCACAAGCAGGCGGAGGCCCAGGCCCGATGTTCCGGTGGCTCGGACCAGCAACGTATGAAAGGGCGCGCCCAAGGCCATGCCGGTCGCGATGTACAGGCAGCACCCCAGCGTCAATGTCATGCCGCCTTCGAGTTCGAGGGCCCGTTCGCCGAGCGGAAATGTCAGGTACACCTGAATCAGTTTCAGGGGGTACTGGCCGACCAGCGTGGACCCGACCACGTTAAACAGCAGGCTCGTAACGGCACCGAACATGCCTAACACCAGCCCCGCCATCACATAGTACGCGGTGTAGAATTCGGTCGGCTGCCAACGCTCGGCCGGCGCATCGATCTCTCGTTCCAGTCGGGCAACGCGCTCGCGGAGTTCGGCCAGTTCCTGTTTTTTTGCTTCGTTGCTGCTGGCAGTCATCAACCTTCCCCTTCCGCGCTGGCGGGCGGCTCGGCTGCCGGCGCCGTCACTTGATCAAGCCCTTCGACGTGGCGACGCTCGACGACACTCTGCACGTAGTGCACCAGGTTCCAGAACGTCTCCGGTTCCTCAGCCAGCGCCTGTTCAAACGCTGGCATGGGGGTCCCGTTGATTCCCGTATAAATGCGACGGTAAATATCGATGGGCCGACGTCCGCCGTGGAGCATGCCAGCCGTCAGGTCGGCAGCCGGTGCGACGTCCCCCCAGGCGTCGTAGTTGACCTTTTCGCGATCCGCTTCAGGAAGCGATTCCTGTGCCGCGAGAAATTTGCTACTCAACCAGTCCGTTTGGCCTTCCGCGTTTTCGCCGTGGCATTTCGAACATCCGCGGCTGAGAAACGCCTTTCGCCCTGCGAGGATCGATTCGTCGCTGTATTTCGGCTGCGCGGTCACGGGAAGTACTTCTTGGAATTCGGCGTTGCGCCACGTATCGTCGATGCGTGCGAGCGCATCGGAAAATTCCAGCGGGTCGATTTCTTCATCGGCGTCGTAGTCAAATTCGGCAATGCGCGCGACCGATTGTTCCAGCTCGCCGCGATAGCTGAGCAGCACGACGTACTCCACGACATCGCGAAGGTCGTCGTCGGGCAAGAAAGGAAAGGCGGGCATGGAGGTTCCTTTCGCACCGTGACGGATCACTCGAAACAGGTCTTTGCGACTCGGCTTCGCCCCATAAGGTGTCGAAGTGAACTTAAAGACGCCTTGACGGTAGTTGCGGGGCTTGGGTTGCAGGTACTCGGCGGCCGGTCCGTTTCCATCTCCGGAAACCCCGTGGCACCCCGAGCAGCGACGCATATAGACGGCCGCACCATGGCGGAGGTGGGCGACCGCCTGCTTTTGTTCTTCGCTTCGCTCGACGGTCGCGGCTTCTGGCGCGTCTGGCTCGCCTTCCGCGTCCTCAAGTGTCGGCGGCACGGGGTTGAGCGGCGTACCAAAGAGGCGGGTCAGTTCCGTGGTGATTTGCCCTTGGTGAGATTCGGGCAATGCCTCCAGCACTTCACCTGTGACAAAGGAGGGCGCGGGTTCCCTCGCGCACCCGGCCAGTATCGCTGCGGACATCCAGAGCAGTCCGCAGCAAACGAACTTCTTTCCAGGCCGATACATATTTGGCATCGCGTAATCCGTCGTTGTTTCAAGGTCGATGACAAGCAGTCAACAATGGCGTATCGCTCGTTCGATGCGATCGTCACGCCGGCTCGCATTCACAGGGCGCGAAACCCTGGGCGACTGCCGGCAACAGTCAATGTGAACGTCGTCAACGCAGATTCGATGCCAAACGTGTTGTCTTCGCTTGCTGGGAGTCATTCACCCGGCAGCCAAACCGCAGCGAGCGTCGCGAATGTTTCCAGCGGCCGTGAAAACCGACTGTCGAAAAGATCGATGACGCTTTGTGTCGCGTGGTTGTCTGGAGAAATCTGGCCAGGTTGCCCGCCGTGCATCATCGCGCGCTGGCGTGCATTTTTGCGCGCTTGGCCGCCGCTGTGGGAGCGGACGCGGGCGTGTACCCCCAGCGCACGCGCGAACGTGTTCTAACCACAGGCGAGCTCGTCGACTCAGCGACGGGTTGGTGCGACATTCCGTCGCAGCAGTTTGGATTTCCCGGCACGAACTTTGCGTTGCTGATGCTGCTGGCCATGCGGGGGCTTGGATGACGAGGCCCGCGACGCGGAAGCCACCGCAGGCAACGCGGAATCATGACAAACTTGGAACACTCGGAGAACGAAACGATGAGCTTACAGCGACTGATGACCTTGGCGATCGGCGGCACCCTGATGGTTGCCCTGGGGTGTGGAGGCGAGAAAGGTTCAACTGCTGTTAACACGGCGCCACCGGAGACCGCCGCTCCCACAACGACGACCAGCGACACGCCGGCGGCATCCACCGAGACGAAAGCGCCTGCTGCTGTCGCGAAGGTCGCCATCAAGGAGGGGTGGGGGCACCTGAAAGGCAAGTTTACCCTGAGTGGGGCTCTGCCCAGTGCCTCGGCGTTGCAAATCACCAAGGACCAGGAAGTCTGCGGCAAGCACAATCTGGTGGATGAATCGGTCGTGGTCAATGCAGAGAACAAAGGGGTCGCCAACGTGGTCGTTCACCTGTACGTCGGGAGAGGTGACACGGCGCCGACGCCACACGATTCGTACGCCTCGTCGCAGGCCACACCCGTGGTGATCGACAACAACCAGTGCCGCTTTGAGCCTCACGTGCGTGTGCTGCAACCAGGGCAGACGCTCTTGATCAAGAACTCCGATGCCGTTGGTCATAACACCAAAATTGATTCGGTCGACAACCCGGCGTTCAACCAGACGCTGCCAGCCGGTGCAGAGATTGAACACCAATTTGGCGGAGTCGAACGGCGGCCCGCCGGTGTTAGCTGTTCCATTCACCCCTGGATGCGTGGCTGGCTTGTGATTCAGGACACTCCCTACGCGATCGTCAGCGATGCGAATGGCGAGTTTGAAATTTCCAACCTGCCATCCGGCAATTGGACGTTCCAGGTCTGGCACGAAAAGGCGGGAGCGATCGCCAAGCCGACCGTCGACGGCAAGCCAGCCAATTGGAGCAAAGGGCGGTTCGAGGTCACGATCCAGGCTGATGAAACGACCGATCTGGGCCATGTCGAGCTTGCCGCTGCGTTGTTCAAGGATTAGGCCGCGGGGCAAGGACTGGGCCTGCTAGGCGAGCGGCTGCTTGCGCTGGTATCATCGTCGAACGATGGTGCTGTCGCCGGCAGCCTGCTTCGTCGATGTGCCTGGAATTGCAAGGAAGGGCCATGAATACGCCAGTTTTGGAAACGTCGCTGGAAGATCTCCCGGTTCGCCGGGGAAAAGTTCGTGACATTTACGAACTCAAAGACCAACTGCTGATGGTCAGCACGGACAGGATCAGCGCCTACGACTGGGTCATTCCGACCGGCATTCCGGACAAGGGGCGAGTTCTGACTCAGATTAGCGGCTTCTGGTTTAACTTGCTGGATACGCCCAACCACCTGCTTTCGCTGGAGCTGGATGGCGCCGATTTACCCGCCTCGACGGATCTGGAGTCGCTGGCCGGCCGCAGCATGCTGGTGCGAAAATGCGAGGTCGTGCCAATTGAATGCGTGGTCCGCGGATACCTCGACGGATCCGGCTGGAAGGAATACCTGGCAACCGGTGAAGTCTGCGGGATCAAGCTTCCCGCCGGCTTGCAGCAAGGCGCTAAGCTCGAGACACCGATCTTTACGCCAGCGACGAAAGAAGACGAGGGGCATGACGTCAACATCTCATTCGAGCGGATGGTCGAGATCATCGGTGCGGAAACAGCGACCGACCTGCGGGATCGTAGCATCGACATCTATCGACGCGGCGCGGCCCATGCCCTCGAACGCGGAATCATCATCGCTGATACGAAATTCGAGTGGGGACGATTTGACGGCGAAGTGATCCTGATTGACGAAGTGCTGACGCCGGATAGCTCGCGGTTCTGGCCCGCCGCTCAATACGCGCCCGGCGGAAGCCAGCCCTCCTACGACAAGCAGTTTGTGCGAGATTGGCTGGGGGCCACCGACTGGGATAAGAATAGCCCTCCGCCGGCGCTGCCGGAGGAGATCGTCGCCAAGACGCGCGAGAAGTACATCGAGGCGTTTGAGCAGCTAACCGGTCAGGCCTTTGCCTGGAAGTGAGTCTGCCCAAGGACGGGGGCGGGCCGCATCGTCGGCCTGTTGGATCAGCATTGCCGAGGTCTGAACTGTCGCAGCGGCCGGGGTTCCTTAGCGCTGCGGCCGTTGGTGCATGGCCCGGCTACTCTGTCGCGGCCACCCGCGACAGGTAGCGCGCTCGCAGGCGGTTGCCGTGTCGTTGGGGGGATTCGTCCAGGTAGTATTGCTCGCGAGCCTTCTCGATTTCACCGAGCGTTTCATAGGTTCGCCCCAGGTTATAGCGGGCACCTGCAGTCCACGGTCCATCGGGATAGGCCTCCAGCGTTCGCCGCGCAAACCACTCGACCGCCGCTTCGGGCCGGCTGTCGTCGTACTGGGCCAGGCCGAGCCAATAGCTGGCGTGGCGTTTGGTGTTGGCCACCATCAATTTTGTGATCGCCATCCGTCCTTGGAAGTAGATTTCTCGCTCGCCAGCCTGGCGTTGCAGGCCAAACTGGGCTTGAACCTTGTCCGACGTACGGATCTGGTTGAGTTGAGCATTAGGCACACGCGACTCCAGGTACAGCATCTTGGCCCCCTTTTCATCGCCGACGTTGTCCAGCCGATGACGAAAATGGAGGTGGCGCGCCTGCACCAAACCGCTC
>JAUIHJ010000393.1 GCA_030432015.1 bacterium | reverse complement strand
GCGAACACGGTGACGGTCTCAGCCGGACCTGGTTTGTGCAGCGGCAGCATGGACCGCTGTACGAAGTATTCCGAGGCGTGAAGCGGATTTTCGATCCGCAGAATATTTTGAACCCTGGCAAGATTGTCGCCGATGCGCCCCAGCCGCTGACCAAGAACCTGCGGCCGGTGGTAGCACCGGGCGAGGATGAAGAAACGCCGTCCGAACCGGCAGCCGTCGGCAACGGCGCGCCACAGAAGATCGCCTTGCAGTTGATTTGGGATGGACCGTCGGTCGAGAATGCGGCGCGGGCCTGCAACGGGTGCGGGCGCTGCCGGAGCGAATGGTCCATCGAGCGGATGTGTCCGATCTTTCGGATTGCACCTCGCGAAGAAGCGTCACCCAGGGCCAAGGGAAACTTGATGCGGGCCGTGCTGACCGGCAGCCTGGAGCAGGAGGTTCTTGCGACCGATGCATTCAAGGCCATCGCGGATTTGTGCGTGAATTGCCACCAGTGCCGGCTCGAATGCCCGGCGGAAGTCGATATTCCCAAGTTGATGGTCGAGTGCAAGGCCCAATATGTGACGACCAATGGTCTCAAGCCCAGCGATTGGATGTTGACCCGCCCGGACCTCCTGGCCGCCTACAGCAGCCGGTTTTCGTCGGTTGTGAATTGGGCCATCGGCAACCGACCGATGCGATGGTTGCTGGAGAAATTTGTGGGCATTGCCCAAGGGCGAAAATTGCCCCGGCTGGCGCTGCGTAACCTGGTTCGCGTCGCGCACCGCCGCAGGCTCAGCCGACCGACACGCGGTAGCGGCAGCAAGGTTCTCTATTTCGCCGATGTGTATGCGACCTGGTACGACGTTCAATTGGCGGAGTCCCTGGTGGCCGTGCTGGAGCACAACGGAATCGAGGTCTATATTCCGCCGCGTCCCATGCACGCAGGCATGGCGGCCGTATCGGCCGGCGCGACCGATGCGGCCAAGCGCTTGGCGTACGGCAACGTCAAGGTGCTGGCGGACGCGGTTCGGCAGGGCTATCAGATCGTGACGACCGAGCCGTCTACGGCGCTCTGCCTGACGCACGAGTATCCCAACCTGCTGGACGACGACGACGCTCGCCTGGTTGCCAGAAGCACCAGTGAAGCGTGCACCTACCTGTGGAATCTGCACCAGCGCGGAGATCTGAAGCTCGACTTCGACCCGATCGATGTCGTTTTGGGATACCATCAGCCCTGCCATCAACGGGCATTGAATACGGGCTCGCCCGGCCAGAATCTGTTGCGATTGATCCCCGGTCTGGCGGTTCGGCCGCTGGACCACGGTTGCTCGGGGATGGCCGGCATGTACGGGCTCAAGCGGACGAACTATCGCAACAGCCTACGTGTCGGTTGGCATCTCATTTCCGCTCTTCGCGATCCGGCGATTCAATGCGGCACCACCGAATGCAGCGCCTGTAAGATGCAGATGGAACAGGGAACCACCAAACCGACATTGCACCCGCTAAAATTGCTGGCCCACGCCTATGGTTTGATGCCCGGGGTGGGGCGACTGTTGTCAGCGCGGGGCGAGGAGCTGATTGTCACGTGAACGTCCAGGTCAAGCTGTTTGCCGTCGCCAAGCAACTCGTTGGCAGTGAAACGGCGCATGTCGACGTGCCTGACGGCGCCACGGTCGCGGACCTCCGTGCCGCGCTGGTGCAGGAATACCCGGCCCTGTCCGGGACACTCGCAAGCGTCGTCTTTGCCGTTAACGCAGAATATGCCACGGATCAGACTTGCCTGGCGGCGACCGACGAAATCGCGTGCATTCCGCCTGTCAGTGGCGGCTAGCCGCTTCGCTGGGCTAAGATGAACGCTACGCGACACAAACCAACACAGCTCGCCAAATGTCCAATGATTGAGATCACCCACGACGAGATCGATACCGGCGCGCTGCTCCGCGCCGTCGAGTCAAATTTAGCCGGGGCCGCCGTCTTGTTCCTGGGCACGACCCGCGAAATGACCGGCGACCGCCGGACCCGCTCGCTGGTGTACGAAGCCTACGAAGCGATGGCCCACAAAAAAATGACTCAGCTGGCTGAAGAAGCCACGCGGCGCTGGTCATTGACCGGTTGCGCCATCGTCCACAGACTGGGAGAACTCGGTCTTCGCGAAGCGAGTGTGGCGATCGCCGTGAGTTCGCCTCATCGACAAGTCGCTTTCGAGGCGGGAAAGTGGCTTATTGATACGCTCAAGGAAGTTGTCCCGATCTGGAAGCAAGAAAATTGGGCCGACGGGACGTGCGAGTGGGTGCACCCAGGCCAGCCGCCGTCAGCGACCCGCGATCCGGCCGTCCATCCTGCGACGCTCGACGCGCCCCCCCGACGCCCGGCGACCGAAGCACCGCCCCCACCAATGCAGGCGGAGCCATCTTCCCTGCACGCGGACTCTCAAGCCAACCACCCTTCCTCCAGCGGTGAATCATGAGCCTTCCCACCCAACTTGTCGATTCGCTCGGACGCATTCACACCAATCTGCGAATCAGCGTCACGGATCGTTGCAATATCCGCTGTTTCTATTGCATGCCGAATGAGAACATTCAATTCCGGCCGCGTGCGGAGATTCTGACGTTCGAAGAAATCGAGCGGTTTACCCGCCTCGCCGCACGGCTGGGCGTCAACAAGTTGCGTCTGACGGGTGGCGAACCACTGGTTCGAGCGGATTTGGATCAATTGATCGCCAAGCTGGTGGTGGTGCCCGGTATCAAGGATGTCGCGCTGACGACCAATGGGCTGCTGCTCGCCCAACAGGCCGAAGGGTTAAAGCGGGCCGGGTTACAGCGGCTGAACATCAGCCTGGATGGTTTGAAGGAAGAGACGTTTCAGCGGATTGCGCGTCGCAGCGGACTGCAGCGGGTGCTGGATGGGATCGCCGAGGCTCAGCGGGTCGGGTTCGAGAAGATTCGTTTGAATGCGGTTGCCATTCGTGGAATCACCGACGACGAAATTGTGCCGCTGGGAGAATTCGCGCGACAGCAGAATTTGGAACTCCGCTTTATCGAATTCATGCCGCTTGACGCAGAAGGCAATTGGGAAACCAGTCAGGTCCTGTCCGGGGACGTGATTCGCGGGCGCCTCGAGTCCGCTTTCGGCAACCTGGTGCCGGCGGAACGGCCGGACCCGAGCCAGCCGGCAATGGACTATCAGTTCGCCGACGGGCGAGGTCGCATCGGCTTCATCAATCCTGTTTCGCAGCCGTTTTGCGGGGCTTGCAATCGACTGCGGATCACGGCGGAAGGACAGATACGCAACTGCCTGTTTTCCACCGACGAATGGGATGCCCGCGCGTTGCTGCGATCCAGTGCCAGCGACGATGAGATCGCCCGGCATCTGGTCGAATGTGTGCAAGCCAAAAAGCCAGGGCACGGCATCGATTCCGACGAATTCGTCAAGCCCGAGCGGGCTATGTACCAAATCGGCGGCTAGTGGCCCGGTAGCCCCCTGGTCCCACCTTTGTCTCCTCCCGATTCATTGAGCTTTACAATGTCGGAACGGATTTACCTCGACAACGCAGCGACGAGCTGGCCCAAGCCGGAGTCCGTCTACCGCGCTGTTGATCGCTACCAACGCGAACTGGGCGCGCCTGCCGGGCGCGGCGTGTATCGCGAAGCGACGGAGGTCGAACGGCTGATTGCCGACACCCGCCGGCAACTCGCGCTGCTGCTCGGTGGCGTCGCGGCAGAACGGGTCGTGTTTACGGCGAATGGCACCGACGCCCTAAACCTGGCGCTGCACGGGACCTTGCGGACCGGCGATCACGTCGTCACCAGCGTAGTGGAACACAATTCGGTTCTAAGGCCGCTGCGGAAACTCGAACAGACCGGCGTCGTTGAAGTTTCCCGCGTTGCCTGTGACCGGAACGGCCTGATTGATCCAGGCCAGGTGCGGCGAGCCATTCGTCCCCAGACGCGCATGATCGCCCTGACACACGCCTCGAATGTCACCGGTGCGATTCAGCCCGCCAGCGAGGTGGGTCGGATCGCGGCCGAGCACGATTTGCTCTTCCTGCTCGACGCCGCCCAGACGCTGGGGCACGTCGACGTCAACGTCCTGCAGATTGGGGCGCATCTGGTCGCCGCGCCAGGGCACAAGGCGCTCCTGGGCCCCTTGGGGACCGGGCTGCTGTATATTGCGCCTGGAGTCGAACATCAGTTGTATCCCGTCCGGCAAGGTGGGACTGGGACACAAAGCGAGAGCGACATCCAGCCCGATTCGCTACCCGACCGCTACGAATCCGGGAACCATAACGTGCCCGGAATCGTCGGCTTGAACGCCGGGGTCACCGAATTGCGGGCGCGCGGGATGGAAGCCGTCCAGAGCCACACGCAAACGTGCCTGCAGGACCTGATCGACGGACTTCGGGAGATCAAACAGGTCACCCTGCATGGACCGGCTGACGCGCGGCGTCAAACGGCGATTCAAAGTATCAGCATCGCGGGATATGATCCGCAGGAGGCCGCCGCCATGCTCGATGCGGCATATTCCATTCAGGTCCGGGCCGGTTTACATTGCGCTCCGCTGATGCACGACGCCATGGGAACGCGAGCACGGGGCGGAACCCTCCGCTTCAGCCTGGGGCTCTTCAATACGCCGCACCACGTCGAAGCGGTGGTCGCCGCGGTTGCCGAGTTGGCTGCTACCGCCCCAGCCCACTAACTACCCAGTGGCGCACCAATTCGTGGTGACTGTCACGACCTGCTGAAAGGAAGCACCCCAATGTCGAAACGGTCGAGTTCACGTCAGCCGGAACGCGATGCAAGAACCGAGAAGCCATGGTTTGCCGACGGACTCAAATTCAAATGCTCGCAATGTGGTGACTGCTGCACTGGGGCCCCCGGCTACGTGTGGGTTAACAAGGCCGAAATCGCCGCGCTGGCGGCCCTGCGGGACCAGGACGTCGCCGCGTTTGAAAAGGAATACGTGCGTAACGTGGGGATTCGCAAGAGCTTGCATGAGTTTCCCAACGGCGACTGTGTCTTCTTTGATGGCGAATCGCGCAAGTGCACCGTTTACGAGGCGCGGCCACGGCAATGCCGCACGTGGCCCTTTTGGGAATCGAATCTCAAGTCGCCTGAAGCGTGGGAAGAAACATGTGCGGTCTGCCCAGGGAGCGGCAAGGGCCGTGTCTATTCGCTGGAAGAGATCGAAGTGCGGAGGTCAGAATTTCGCGTCTGAGCGGCAATGGCGTGACGTCAAGTGCTTGCGCCGCCCGGCTGCTGCACGGAGAACTGGCGCAACACACGCGAATCCAGCGTGTCACGACACGCTCGTCACTCAGCACTCGTCGTTTTCGCTGGGCGGCTTGGGATCGGTACTTCAAACGCTGTCGACCGGCCCGTGGCGGCCAACCTATGTCCTCCAGCACCGCGTCAGGCGAACCGCCGGGCCGAGCGAATCGCCGTCTGACGAATTCCCGCTCGAAAAAATGACCACCCCTCCGGTCGGCGGCTGTCAATCTGTAACGATTTGCTGAAGTTTGACGAATGGGGCGCCGATGATGGCTGGAGTACAAACCAACGTACGCGTCGTTGGCTGAGAGGAAGTTCCGTAAGTTGTGTCTCTGAAATGATTTAGAATGAAATTCGCAACGCGTTTTTTGGCTGAATGATGTAAGGTGTTCGCAAATCGTTACTTAGGGTAATTTTGAGCGACCGGCACGCGATCCGAAAACCCGGATTCTAGCTCGGTCCTCGGATCGGAACGAAGCTGTTGATCTTGACTCTACTACTTGTGGTATTTACACTTGGAACTCGTCGGTATCAGCCGTGGGACGAATTTTTCGAGGTAATTTGCCGACAGAATCCCACAGGAGTCGTGTCGTGACAAAAAAAGAGATCGTCAAGACGATTTCCGATGAGATTGGGCTTACCCAGTTGAAGACGAAAGAAATCGTTCAAAAGACGTTTGACGCCATTGTGGAGACGTTGGTCGACGAGAGGCGAATTGAGCTTCGCAACTTTGGCGTATTTGAAGTCAAGAAACGGGCAGCTCGCAAGGCACGCAATCCCCGCACCGGCGATCGTGTTGACGTGCCCGAAAAATATGTTGTAACGTTTAAACCTGGAAAGGAGATGGAAGAAAAGGTCCGCCAGTTGGAGGAACGAGAGGCAGCGGCCGCCGCTGGGGAATCGATGCCCCCAGTACCTGCGCCGGAACCGACTCCACCTGCGAGCGAACCGACAACTTCTGATTCTTTTCCAACTCATCGCCCCACTTCCGGATTTGGTGGCGGGGCAACTGGCGGTTGAGGCTCCCTCAAACGCACTGCTTTTCACTTGTCTTTTCGTTAAATGCTGCCGTTCGGTGGCACTGTAAACCGCTACTGCCTAACAGCTTTTCTCAGATCAGCTGGATGGTCGTAGGGCTGGACATGGATGCCAGTCGGATCACAGTTTGATTGTGCTTCCTATTCAAGGAGGAGATTCTGATGCGTCGGTTCCTCTGCGCGCTACTGCTTGGTTTCGCGCTGACCGCAAACGTGGGGTGTATTCTGCCGATCTATTCGGGCGAACCCACGGAGCGGGCTCAGCAGCTGATTTTCACATCTGAAGACTTGCGAGCTGTTCTCATGGAGTGGGAACGCTTTTGGTTCTTGAACCAGCCGAGTCACATGTCGCCCCAGCGTGTGCATGGCGGCGTGATTTAGGTCCGCAGGCAAACTTCTTCGTGATCGACCAACCGTAACCAGCGGCCGGTTTCGGGTTGCGCCCTGAGAGCGTGTCGGCCCAGCTGGGTTCGGGGGATTCGAAAATGCGCGCCGAAGGCGTCCCTGGGGACGCACGCGCCTTCCCGAATTCGCGATTGCATTGTCGCCCGGATGTCGACGTGGAACGACAAGCGTTCCACTCGGCCTTGCGGTGTCGCGCGCCGCCATCATTGTCCGTAACGGGGGATGTCGCTAGATTCAGGGATGTGCAGTCTCCTTCGCTTCCTTTCACTGCGACCCGTTACCATGATGCAATCGGACGTTTCCGCCTCGGATGTTGATCTCCGGGTCGAGCTGGGTCGCCTCAAGCTTCCGAATCCAATCCTGGTTGCCTCCGGCACGTTTGGCTACGCCCGCGAAATGGAGCAGCTGGTCGATTTGGATCGACTGGGTGGCATCGTGCCCAAGACCATCACCAAACTACCTCGCCCTGGAAACACACCCTGGCGGACCGTCGAAACGTCGGCGGGGCTGCTGAATTCGATTGGTCTGGACAACGACGGCATCGATGCCTTCTTGGAACATCACCTCCCCTACCTGGCCAGTCTCCAAAGCCCATTGATTGTCAGCATCGCTGGGCGCAGCCACGATGAATTTGTGGCGATGGCCGAGCGACTGGGCGCTTCCAATGGTATCGACGCCATCGAACTGAATATCTCGTGCCCGAACGTTTCCGGCGGCGTCGATTATGGGACCGATCCGGAGTTGTGCGGAAAATTGGTGGCCGGCGTCCGCGGTGCTTGTGCACTCCCGATTCTCGCCAAGTTGACGCCCAATGTGACGTCGGTCGCCGTGATTGCGCAGGCGGCGGCTGAGGGGGGTGCGGACGCACTGAGCTTGATCAATACCTTGCTGGGAATGGCGGTGGACTGGCGCAAGCAACAGCCCCTGCTGGGGAATGTGATGGGGGGGCTGAGCGGCCCCGCCATCAAACCGGTCGCCCTCCGCTGCGTGTACCAGGTTGCCCAGGCAGTGAAGATTCCGTTGATCGGCATTGGCGGAATCGCCACCCTTGACGACGTGATGGAGTTTCTGGTCGCCGGGGCGAGTGCCGTGCAGATCGGAACGGCAAACTACTACGACCCGACCGTCTCCATGAAATTGATCGATCAGCTG
>JAUIHJ010000392.1 GCA_030432015.1 bacterium | reverse complement strand
AGGCCGAAGCAGGTCCGCCCGCGAACCCAACCGACCGGGACGGCCCACCGTCCACAGGCGGGGATGACCCTGCGGCGGCGAACGCGTCGAGCTTCGATCAGGCTGCCGATAAGGTCCGCACGTTCCCCGCGTCCCCCGGCGTGTACTTGATGAAGGACACGGCGGGCCGCGTGATCTATGTCGGCAAGGCCAAAAACCTGCGTTCCCGGGCCGGCAGCTACTTTTTGAAAGGCGCCGAACAGGAATGGCGAACCGCCGATTGGGTACGCGAAATCGCCGACGCCGATTACATCGAATGCGAGAGCGAAGTCGACGCGTTGCTGGTTGAATCGCGGCTGATCAAAGATGTGCAGCCACGCTACAACAAAGAGCTGAAAGATGACAAGACGTTTCCCTATTTGATGATCACCACCCGTGAGGACTTTCCTCGCGTGGAAGTGACACGCGAACCTCGGGACAAAGGTGTCAAACTGTATGGTCCCTTCGCCAATGTCGGCGATCTGCGCGGAGCCGTGCAGGTGCTCCAGCGAATCTTCAAATTTCGCACCTGTTCGCTCGACATTGAGGAGACCGATGAACGCTGGCGCTGGTTTCGGCCGTGCCTGCTGGCCAGCATCAACCAGTGCACGGCGCCCTGTAACCTGAGGATCGATAAGGAAGCGTATCGGCGCGACATCCGCCGACTCCAGATGTTCCTGGAAGGGAAGAAGACCAATCTGCTCAAGCAGATGCAGCGCGACATGCACGAGGCGGCCAAGCAGTTGAACTTCGAGGCGGCCGCCCGCCTGCGCGACGAGATCCGCATGCTGGAAACCTTGGACCAGCGAGGCGAATTGGATACGCACGCTCAACCGGAGGTATTCTTCATCGACCCCAAGAAAGGGCTCACGGGTTTACGAAAAGTGCTCAAGCTCGCCGAGACGCCGCGTACGATCGAAGGGATTGATATTGCGCATCTGGGTGGCGGCGAGACGGTCGCCAGTGTCGTCCAATTCATCGATGGGATGCCCTTCAAGCCGGGCTACCGCCGCTATAAGATTCGCGACGTGAAAGGGGTCGACGATTTCCGCAGCATCCACGAAGTCGTCGCGCGACGCTACCGCAAGATGCACGATCAGGGAGAGGTCTATCCTGACCTGCTGCTGATCGACGGCGGCAAAGGACAACTCAATGCGGCCCTGGCCGCGTTTCGCGACCAGCAAATCCCACGCCCCACGATGCTGTCTCTTGCCAAACGCGAAGAAGAGATCTTCCTGCCAGGAGAGCACGAGCCGCTTCGTCTGGGCCGGAGTTCGTTCGCCCTGCGTTTGCTGCAGTATGTGCGTGACGAATCACATCGCTTTGCCCAACACTACCATCACATGCTGCGACGCAAATCAACCTTCGGCGATTGAAGCGGACCAGCCTGCCCTTCGCCGAAAACGGCCGGCGCCACCGTCGGCGGGTACGCAAAGCCCGTCGCCGCGTCGTTCCACCGACTAAGCACCATGGCCACCAGGTGCCCCCCAAAGGCCAGCGAGAGCTTGAGGGCGTGCTGATAACGGTTGTTGCGGCCTGTCCGTGGCACGCAATCGAATGTGCAGAGCGGATCAGGGTTGTGCAAATTGAGCGTGGGTGGCGCAAAACCATCGCGCAAGCCGAGCGTCGTGATCGCCAATTCGGCCGCACCGGCCGCGTTGATCATATGGCCCAGGATCGACTTCGTGGCGCTAACGCATACACCGTCGGTCATATCACCAAAGGCACGACGAATCCCTGCCGCCTCGGCGGCATCATTTTGCTCCGTCCCGGTCCCATGGGCGTTGATGTATCCAATATCGCCGGGAACGACATTGGCTTTCCGCAACGCCGATTGAATAAGATATTCCAGCGTTTCACTTTCCGCATCGATCCCCGTGACGTGGTGCGCCTGCGCCAGCGCAGAACTCGACTTGATTTCCGCATAGATGGTCGCCCCACGACGCAGGGCGTGCCCGAGACGCTCGATCACAAAGATTGCCGCGCCTTCGCCAAAGACAAACCCTTTGCGGGACTGGTCAAACGGACGACAGGCGAGGTTCGGATCATCATCCTTGGCAAGCACTCGCATGCGGTCAAAGCCGGCCACAAACATCGGGTCCAGGGCGTCGGCGCCACCGGCGAGCATGATGTCGCACTGTCGATCCCGAATCGAACGAACGGCGGTCATCACGCTGATCAACGAAGTCGAGCAGGCGGTCGAATTGCACAGCCGAGGTCCGCCCAGACCGTATTTTCGCGCGATCAGCGAACAGGCCGTATTCGGTAACCACTGCTCCCACCAGTCAGGACGCTGCTCTGGCAACGGGATGCCAAGTTGTTCCTCCATCCAACTCGTATCGCCCATATGCCCGGCGATCGAACAGCCAAATTGATCGAGGTCGATGTTGCTCAGATCAACGCCGGAATCTTCCAACGCCTCGGCCACGGCAACCTCGCACAACGGCAAAACCTTCAAGCGACCGTCGAGCCGCTGGGGAAGGTCAACCGTGGCGCCGACAATCGTGTCGTCGACAATGCCCCGAATGCCACGCAGATAGCGGAAATTGCTGCGACCCTGGCGGACCGCCTCCCAAACCGACTCCCGATCGTCCCCCACCGACGCAATCATGCCAATTCCCGTGATCACGATCGGCTCTGAGAGGATATGTCGGTCGGTCATGGCATTCCTGCGGGGGAGAAGGGTGGCACGTGCCCGTTCTCGTCAGTTCAACGGTTCGGTGGAATGAAATAACCGAAAGTCCTGTTTGAGTCCATTCCAAATAGGGAAGCTGGGGATCCAGGCCAGCGCCGGAGAATCTGGCGGACCGGTCGCACCTTCCCAGGCAGGTGCTTGCTCTCGCGCCACGCACTGGATAGACTATTTCGTGGGCAATCGACCCAATGCAGCTGTATACACAATGGATTGGTGGGTTAACAGCCCATTAACACCTGGACGGACGCCAGCACGTGATGACCATCGACCTCCATGATGACCGCCAAACCCACGTTCATTCTGGGCGAATTTCACCGCTTGCTGGACGATCGGTTTCGGCTTTCGATCCCGGTCGAGATGGCCCAGGGCTTGGGCAGCGAAGGCGAACTGCTGCTGGTCAAGGAACGCCCCGGAGCCCTCAGTCTCTGGAACGCGGCCCAGTGGCATCCCACGCGGGACCAGGATGTGGCCTTGATCGAAAGCAAACTGCAGTCCGGTCGTTTGGCGGGTCGGCTGAGCGATGTCCAGCGGTGGGGCCGCTTGCTCTCGACGCGGCAACGGTCGGTTCAGCTTGCCCAGCGTGGACGGTTGGTCGTGCCGGAGGGATTCCGCGAATTTCTTGGTGTCGATCCCGGCGGCGGCGTAATGGTGGTTGGCGCCGCCTTATGTGTCGAAATCTGGCATCCCACAAGTTGGCGCGAACATTTGGCGACGGAAATTTCCAGTTTTCGCGATTTGGAAGGCGACCTGATCGAAAGCAGATGATCTACGAAGCTCGGTGAAGAGCACGCGAATGCGTCCGCCCGTGTCTCTGTTTGGGAGCAAAAGTCAGCGGAACGGCCGCGTTGGGCCGGAAGGCCAACGCAACACTCTTCACCGGGCTTTCTTCATTGCGGTCGCACCCGCATTCACGCTCGCTCATCGATCGGCAGCCCAACCGTGAAGCAGGTGCCGGTGGGTCCGCTTTGGCACTCGATCCGCCCACCGATTTCCCCGACCGCCCGTCCGGCGATGAACAGCCCGAGGCCCGTTCCATCCGGCTTGTCGGTCACGAACGGGTCGAAGACGTGATCCAGAAGTTCCGTTGGGATTCCTGGCCCATTGTCTTGGATGCTCACGGTGACATGTTCGGCGCAACCAATCGCGCCCACTCGGACCTCGCCGCCCGTACTGCCGCTCTTCCCGGCAGCTTCAATGGCATTGAGCAACACGTTGAAGAGGACTTCGCGGACCGCATTCTGACCGGCAGCGACAGTCGGGAGCGATTCTGCCAGGTCGCAGACAACGGCGACGCCTTGCTGCTTGCTCAAATGCGACAGCACATGCACGACGCTTTCGATGACCGGAATCAGTTCGGTGGGGCCCCCGTGGTTCTCTTCGGGCCGCGAGAACGCCAGAAACTGCGTTGTCGTGTCGGTCAGGCGCTGCACCTCGTCCAGAATCATCCGTACATCTTCGGCATGCTCGTGTTGCGGTCCTAGTTGTTCGCCGAGCACCGTGGCGATCGTCTTGATCGACGACAACGGATTCTTGATCTCATGCGTCACACAACTGGTTAACAGACCTAGCGTGCTGAGCTTCTCGTTCTGCGCGGCCCGGCGTTCCGCTTCCAGACGCAAGCGTTGCAGGTAGGCGTTATGCAACGCAACGCCCAACTGCTCCACCAGCAACAAGATCGCGTGAGTCTCTTCTTCGCTCAACTCACTCCCCCACGGCCGCAGGCCGAGGCAAAGCAGCCCGGAGACATTTTCGTGATCCAGACGCACTGCAAAGCTGCCATGCAACTGCTTGAGTCGGTCCAGGGCCTCAAAGTCGGCGGATTGGGGGCCTCCCGTCGCCACGTATCCGTGCGACGGTAATGCGGTGTGCAAGGCGCGAACCCCAACGAGTTCGAATCGCTCGACGTCACCGCTGACCACCAGTAATTCACCATGCTCGTCGTACAGCCAGGCCGCCGCGGTGGTGACTCCAAACGACTCACCCAGTGACCTCACGAACCAATCCATGACCGCTTGCGGTGAATCGTCGATGTGATGCCAGATGCCGACCGAGAGCCGTCGTGTTCGTTCCCGAACTTCGTCCAGGCTGTGCCCCAAGAGGTAACGCATTGACTCCGCGACGCGACGGCGGATCGGTTGATAGGCCAGGATGATGAGAAACAATAGCCCCCCTTCGACGATTGCAAAGTCGAGATGAAAATGTCGGTCGAGCTGATCGACAAGGCGATCAACAACCAACTGGTGAAACAGCAGCACGGCGGCTAGCACCGTGCCATAGACGAATGTCCGCTCCACCATCAATTGCATGAAGCGAAATTGAATGACAAAGTAGGCAAACAACAACGCCGGTACCAACGGCGCCATCAGCACGCTCAATGGCACCAGGGACGTCAGGTCGCGCCAGTGGTCGACGGCGAAGAACAGGGCATAGACTAGCCAGGCCGACATCAGCAATAAGATGGCTGCCAGCGCCGCGAGAAATTGGCGAGATTCCGGCCGCGCGGTCCGTCGACGGAGGCGCAAGAACGTCGTGGCCGCGACAACGTTCACCAGGCAGGACCAGATCAGGTACGGCTGCAAGTAGTTCGACAGCAGCTCCAAAAAGGGACGCTCGGGCGCGGCGGCAAGCGAGATCATGGCTGCCGGCAAGACCAAGAGCGGCAAATAGGCCAGGCCGTACCGCCAACTCCAGGGCGTCCGTATTTCGAGGCCCGTACACGAGCATCGCGCCGCACCATGCAACATTGCCGACGGCATTAACAGCAATCCCGCACACATCACGCCGCGGGCGAGCCAGCGGGCTGCGAGCGACCAGTCGGCGTCGGCCTCAATCAGCAGAAAGTCCAGGAAGACCCCGCTATGAAACAACCATACGCCGGTGATGATCGTAACCACCGGCGGCGTGACATAACGCCAATTGCGCCGCTCTAGAACACTCAGCAGCAGCGCAGTATCGACCACCGCCGCGGCGCCTAGACAGAAGAGGTGAAGGTCAGCGAACATGAGGACATTTTAGACTACTTTCGTTCACCCGCAGGAAAAACCTCGATATCATCGGCATGCACCTCGAAGGACTCGTCATCGGAAAGCCAATCGATCACCGGCCGGCGGCCCTCACCGCTGGTCACCAGTAGTTCGCCTTCACCCTGGCTTGTGCGGCAAAAATAGCAGACAGTGGGTCGCGCGACATGCTGTTCGCGACGCAGCGCGACGACCTCGGCGCGGGTTGGTGCCGTTAGCGGGGCATTCGAAAAGCAAAGGACGGTGCCCGGTCGCAACCGGAACAGCCGCCCTTCACTCGGTCGAACACGAATCCGATCGCACCGCCACCATGCCTGAGCAAGATCAATCAGGCTACGCATCATTGGAAACACGCCGCTTGAGATCTTCGAATTCCTTCGTCAGTCGATCTTTGCGCTCTGCCGCCTCAAATTCCCGTTCGAGTTCGTCGGCATCGGGGTCACGACCTTCCAGGCGGTCGTAGGCTTCACCCATCGCCTCGGCTCGCTCGACGCGATCTTCCAACCGGCGAAATTCAGCGAAGGCCGAATTGCTACCGACGCGGTCCATGGCCTGGTTGATCTTGGTCGTTGAGTCGGCGCGTGTCAGCCGCGCCAGTAGCAGCGTTTGCTTCTGGCGGGCCTGACGAATTTTGTCTTCCAATTCCTGAACCGAACGGCGCAATTTTTCGGTTTGCTCGTTCTGCTTCCGCAACTCGACCTGCAGGGACTCGGCGCGCTGCTCCACTTGAAGCTTTTGCTCCAGAGCCAGTCGCGCGGAAGACTCGTCGCCTCGCTTAACGGCCGCCGTCGCGCGGGTGTCCCAATGTTGGACTTCGTCATGCGACTTGGCGACCTTGCGTTCCAGTTGAATCTGGTCGGCAATCGCACCGGCCACGCTGCCGCGGACTCGTTCCAGCTCGCTTTCCATATCGATCAGCAGTTGATGCAGCATCCGTTCCGGATCGCTGAAGCGGTCGCGCAGCGTCGTCACATTGGCCCGCATAATGAACGAAAACGTGTTTAACCAGCTCATGGTGAACTCCTCGTAAAGAAAAGAAATTGATTCACGTGAAACTACGACCATTGCTCCAACTGCGACGACATCGTTCGCAACCGTTGCAGCATCTTCTCGCGGTTGTTCTCCAAGACCGCACCGAAAGCCAAAACGGCAACGCCGAAGCCGATCCCGGCGATCCAAAGCAGATTTGGGTGTTCGATCCCGCCCCGCACGACCATGGCAACCAGATCCGCCATCAGAAACGCCGTGCCGGTATACATCAGGGCGCGAATCCGCAATCCAATCGCAACCAACACCACCCCCGTCGCGATAACCATCAGCGAAAGCATCGGCAACCAGCTGTGCCCGAGGAGATGAAACGTCGGTGAGACGAGAATGACCAGCGCGCCGGCATACCGGAGCGGATTGTGCCAGACGACGGGAATTTCGCGCTTCAAGACTTCCACGATGACCAGGATCGATATGCCAATTGGGATCATGTAGAACTGAGGATCAGACATCTTGAGTTCGCGAAACAACAGCATCAGGGCAATGTTGACGATGGTTGCCGCCAGGACGGCAAACCGTTTACTGGCGTGTTCCACCGCGTGCCAAAAATAGAATCCACTGGTCGCCAGGAGTGCCAGGCTGTTAAGTCCGCTCCAGATGATCTCGTCACCGTGAGCAAAATGTCGCCCGATCGCGATGACGACCGTCGAGAAGGGAAGGCGCAATCCCACCGCACAGAATGGCTCGGCGAGCAGTTGAGTGGCTGGATTGCGGCGGGCCAGGATGCCGGCAACGGTTAATCCGCCTCCGGCGACTAACGGCAGGAACAACGACGCGCCGCTCCCCATATGGAGCACATCTAGCCAGGCAAAGTAGCCGAACGCCGCGGTCAACACGGCGAGCCCTGTCCAAACGCGTCTCGTGTCCTGGCGACTGCAGGCAAACCAGAATTCGGATCCCGCCATGATCAGGAAGGCGTAGCAAGAGACGGCAACATGGCCGATCGATACCGAACTCTGTGAAAGTGTCGCCAGGAGCGCCAGCCCCGCAACGCAGCGCAGAATCACAACTTGACCCTTCACGACGCCGCGCCGGGTTGGCACGTACCGAGCCACAAGTTGCCAAGCCAGGGCGCT
>JAUIHJ010000391.1 GCA_030432015.1 bacterium | reverse complement strand
TCTGTGCATTCCCAAGGATGTGCTGGCCGGCAAACGCCAAGCACCGGCGGTACTCTGCTTGCATCCCACCGATAACAAGATCGGCCACAAGGTGGTGGTCGGTCTCGGCGGGCGGGCGAATCGCCAGTATGCCGCGGAACTGGCCGAACGGGGTTATATCACGCTGTCGCCGTCGTACACGCATCTGGCCAATTACTGGCCGAACCTTGGCAAGCTGGGTTACGTCAGCGGCACCATGAAAGCGATCTGGGATAACATCCGGGGACTCGATGTGCTCTCCTCACTCCCGGAGGTCGACGGCTCGCGTGGCTTTGCAGCAATCGGTCATTCCTTGGGCGGGCATAATGCGATCTATACCGCCGTTCTTGACCCGCGCATCTCCGTCGTGGTCAGCAGCTGTGGGTTCGATGCATTCCCGGATTATTATGACGGTGCCGAACGAAACTGGTATTTCGGCAAAGGCTGGTGCCAAATCCGTTATATGCCCCGCATGTCAGACTACCGAGGAAAACTCGAAGCGATTCCCTTCGACTTTCCGGAACTGCTGGGGGCGCTCGCGCCGCGGACACTGTTTGTCAACGCGCCTCTGCATGACGGTAATTTTCGGGCAACCAGCGTCGATCGCTGCGTTTCGGCGGCACAGCCGATCTACAAACTGCTGGGGGGCGAAGGCAGGTTAATCGTACGCCATCCGGATTGCAATCACGATTTCCCCGAGGAGATCCGGACGGAAGCCTACGGTGTTATTGACTCCGTATTGCGTCCAGCGGCAAACAAATAGGTCACGACGGGCGGCAGGATTCGCTTCGACATGCGTCGTGCCATGTTCTATAATGCCAGCCCGCACCAATCGCGCGTCCGCAACAATTCGCCTTCCCCTCTACGCCCGCCACCCCGCCCAAAACGAGCCGATGCTTCGTGCCAACCCGAGTCGCCGCCTCGATCACAGATCGCCATCGCGATTCCTGCGAATCACCTGTTGGCGCTTGACACTGGGCTTGTTGGCTTCGTTGGCGACACACGCCTGTTGGGCAGAGCTTGTCGTCAGTCCGACGTCCGTTGTGCTCGACCGCCCCGAGTCATCGCAGCAGTTGCTCGTCAGCTTCGCCAAGCCCGGCCAGAGATGGACCGTGGATGCCTCTCGCGCGGCGACGTACGACGTTGTGCAGCCGGCAATCGCCGCCGTGGATTCGACGGGCCTGCTCCAGCCGCGACGCAACGGCCGAACCGAGATCATCATTCGTCACGATGGCCAGGAAGCACGCGTACCGCTCGAGGTGCGCAATTTAGACAACCCCGCCCCCGTCTCGTTCCACAATGAGATTGTACCGTTGTTGACGAAGGCACGCTGTAACGCCGGCGGTTGTCATGGCAAGGCTGAGGGACAAAACGGTTTCAAGTTGAGTATCTTCGGCTTCGACGCCGCGGCGGACTTCTCCGCGATTGTCAAAGAGGGGCGAGGACGCCGGGTTTCGATCGCTTCGCCGGACCGGAGCCTGTTGCTGCTTAAAGGTGCCGCCGAGGTACCGCACGGCGGCGGCCGCAAGATCGAACCCGACGGGTACCATTTTACGAGGCTGAAACGCTGGATTGCCGAGGGTGCTCGCTTCGACAGCCCTGACTCGGATCAGAGCCGTATCGTGGCGATCGAAGTTGAACCTCGCCAGCAAAGTTTGCTTGCCGGCGGCTCACAACAGTTGCGTGTGACAGCGATTGACGGCGCGGGCGGACGCCGCTGCGTGACGGCCGAGGCGGAATACGAATCCAACGCCAGTTCGATCGCCGAAGTCAATCGCCGCGGTCTCGTCGAGGCCAGCGACATTCCGGGGGAAGCCGCGATCCTGGTGCGGTATCTGGGACACGTCGGTGTGAGTCGCATCACGCTACCGCGCCCCGATGTCACATTCGAGCGGCCGCCGGAAGTCAACTTTATTGATCGCCTGGTTTGGGACAAACTGCAGCTCCTGGGGATCCGGCCGAGTGACGTGGCGGACGACGCAACGTTCATTCGCCGCGTTTATCTCGACACGATCGGAACCCTGCCAACTTCACAGGAAGTGCGCGCCTTTCTTGCGGATCACCGGGCCGACAAGCGACAACGGTTGATCGATCAATTGCTCGAGCGAGATGAATACGTCGATTACTGGACCATGCGCTGGCTCGACATTCTACGCGCCGACCAGCTCAAGATCTCGCCGCAAGGGACCGTGGCGATGCAGCGGTGGCTGCGGCGTCAGTTTCAGGAGAATCGACCATTTGACGAAGTCGCGCGGGACCTGCTGACCGTGCAGGGCAGCACGACAGCCGAGGGCCCCGCTTCGTTTTACAAAATCTTGCGCAAGCCAGACGAGGCCAGCCGCGCGATCAGCCAACTCTTGCTGGGAGTACGGATCGAGTGCGCCCAATGTCACCACCATCCCTCGGAACGCTGGAGCCAGGCGGACTACGTCGGTTTGGCGAGTTACTTTACGGGGGTCAAGATCAAGAAGCTCCCCAACGGCAACGAGGCCGTAGTCTCCCTGGGCGGCCAAGATCTGCCGCACCCTCGCAGCGGTGATGCCGTCCCCGCCCGGCCACTCGGCGCTGCCCCCAGTGACTTCAGTACGCTCAACGACCGCCGCGTGGCATTGGCGGACTGGATGACCTCCGAGTCAAATCCGTTCTTCAGCAAGGCGCTCGCGAATCGCCTCTGGGGTCATTACCTAGGGCGTGGTCTGGTCGAACCGATCGACGACATGCGCGACACCAATCCGGCTTCCAACGAGCCGCTGATGAATGCCTTGGCCGACCACCTGAGGGAAGTACGGTACGATGTGCGAGCCTTTACGCGGACCCTGCTGAATTCGCGCGTGTATCAGCTCAGCGCCCGTTCCAACACCTCCAACGCGGGCGATGTGCAGAACTTTTCACACGCCAGCTACAAGACGTTGCCCGCCGAAGTGTTGCTCGACGCGATTAACCAAAGCACCGGGGTTGCCGAAAACTTCAACGGCTGGCCGACGGGGTATCGTGCGATTCAAGTCTGGGACAACCGGATGCCATCTTACTTCTTTCGGATCTTTGGGCGGCCGGTCCGGGCCAGCGTATGCGAATGTGAACGGAGCGGCGAACCGAGCATTGCCCAGTCGCTGCATTTGTTGAACTCCCCCGAGATCATGGCGAAAGTCCAGGACCGCCAGGGAACAGCGCGTCAATTGGCAAATTCCGATCTAGCGACCGCAGCCATTATTGACGAGCTCTACCTCGGCATGCTGTCGCGCCTTCCCAACGATGACGAACGAACGTTGATGTTGCAGGCTTTCTCTGACGCGCCGAGCGATCGCCGTGCGGCGGTGGAGGATATCCAATGGGCCTTGCTGAATTCGAAGGAATTTATTTTCAATCATTGATCAGCATTGCCGGAAGATAAAGGAATGGAACATGTGGAAGATCAAACTCGGCTCCAGGCCCGACCGGTTCTGCGACGGTATTTCACGCCGTCATGCCCTCCGTTTGGGAGCGACCGGCCTGTTTGGTAGCTTGACCCTGCCGCGGCTGCTGGAACTCCAAGCCAAGGCCGCCGCGCCGGCGGGGGTCAAGGCAAAGTCCTGTATCTTCCTCTTCCTGGAAGGCGGCCCGCCACATCAGGATATGTGGGACCCCAAACCGGAAGCACCCGAAGAGATTCGCGGACCTTTTCGCCCCATCAACACCAACGTCCCCGGCACGCTTGTCACCGACCAACTGCCGCTCTGTGCGAAGATGGCCGACAAGTACACGATCCTCCGCAGCCATAGCCATCGCGATAACGGACATTCGACCGGCTACCATTATGTGATGACCGGACGTCGCGCGAATTTTGCAGACGGGGACAATCCGGTCCCCAACAACGATTACTTTCCGGCACTCGGGTCGATCGTGTCCCGTGAACTGGGCCCGCGTAGCACGGTGCCGGCGTACATCAACCTACCACACCCGATGGGCGCCGGCGGGCCAGGTTTCTATGGTGCCGAATACGCACCGTTTGTCATCGAATCGGACCCCACTCAGCCGGACTTTGAAGTCAAGGACCTACAGCCAATCGCAGGATTATCGGCCCGCCGAATTGCGACCCGGCGGAGGCTGTTGGCTGGAATTGATGCCTTGGAGCGCGACGTCGAAGGCAGTGCCAAAACGATGTCGACTTACTACGACAAGGCACGTGGCCTGATCACGTCGCCAGCCGCCAAGCAAGCGTTCGACATCCATGCCGAACCCGACTCCGTACGTGAACGATATGGCCATACCCAGATCGGCCAATGTGCCCTATTGGCCCGGCGACTGGTCGAAGGAGGTTGCCGGTTCGTCGGTGTCGACGCGCCCGGTTGGGACGTCCACTTCAATTGTTTCCCCAGTTTGCAAACCGACCTGATCCCCTACGCCGACCGCGCATTCAGTGCCCTGATCACCGACCTGGAGGATCGTGGACTGCTTGACGAAACCCTCGTCGTCATGATGGGCGAGATGGGCCGCACGCCGCGGGTCAACGCCCAGGCGGGTCGCGATCATTGGTCGATGGCACAAACGGTCATTTTCGCCGGCGGCGGGACGAAACCGGGGCAGGTGATCGGGGCGACCGACGCACAGGCCGCCGCACCAACGACCGAGCCGATCGGTGTCAACGACCTCCTGCGAACCATTCACACGTTACTCGGAATCGACCCCGACCGCCATTACTACGGCCCACTGGGACGACCCGTTCCGCTGGTCGACGGCGGACACGTGATCCGAGAGTTGGTTTGACCCGGGTGCGCAGATCAGTTCTCCCATTCTCTCCTGCTCCCTCAAGGCAAGACGTGAGACAGAACACTGTGATTGTCAGGCCCGGATTTGTCGTCGGCATGCTGCTCTGTGCGACGACGGCGGTCGCACAACAGCAAGCGCCGGCGATCGGCTACATGCACCCTGCCGGCGGTCGCGCTGGTTCGACGGTTGACGTCGTGCTGGGCGGCTACGACTGGACGCCCGATATCGAAGCATTTGTTTTCGCTCCCGGCGTGCAACTGAATCTGACCGGCGAACCGAGTTCGGTCATCGTACCTGAGCCGCCCTACTGGTTCGGCAAGAAGGCCCGCCGTGCTCCCTTCCTGATGCCCAGCGAAACACCAGCCAAACTTTCCATCCCGGCTGACACACCGCCCGGCGTCTACGCCTGGCAGGTTGCCAATGCCAATGGTGCCGCGGCGCGGGGGCGATTCATGGTTTCCCACGGACGCGAACTGCTGGAAGACGCGGACCGTTCAGGTCCCCAGCCGCTCGACGCCCTGCCGGTCACGGTCTCCGGTCAGATCCGCAAGATCAAAGAAGTGGACCAATATCGCTTCGTCGCGCCGCACGACGGTCCAATCACCTTGGCCCTGTCGGCAGCAGCCATCAATTCGCCGCTGACCGCGACGATCGAGGTTCACGATGCCAGTGGCAAGCTGATCGCGGACGCGTCAGATACGGCACACGGCGAGCTTCGTCTGACGTTTGCGGTCAAGCACGATCAGCCGTACGTCGTCAGTGTGTACGACGTTGATTTCCGCGGGAACAGGTCGTTCGTTTATCGTCTGGCGGTGTCGGCAGGCCCCCAGGTGGTCGCCGCGCTTCCGGCCGCCGGCCAGCGTGGTGAAACCCGCAACATCGAGTTCATCGGCTTCGGCCTGGCGTCCGGCGCGGCAAGGCTTGAATCGATCATTCGCCCCGTAACGTTTTCGCAGAATGCGATGAAGTCGTTCGCCCCGCAACTTGAAACCCCGTTCGGTCTCGCCACACCGGCGATGCTGCTGGTCAGCGATCTCCCGGAATTCGTTGAAGCAGAAGCCAGGGCGGACGAGGCGATGCCGCTGAAGATTCCGTCCGCCGTGACCGGCTGCCTCGACGTGCGTTACGGGACTGACGAATACGTTGTGGCAGGGATCAAAGGGGAACGCTGGACCCTGGAACTGGCGGCCCAGGCGATCGGTTCGCCGCTGGACGTTGCCTTGAGCATCCACAATGAAGAAGGGAAAGAGCTTAAGCGGTCCGACGACCTGCCAGGAACGACCGACGCCGGCCTGGAGTTCGTTGTGCCCGCCGACGGCAACTATCATTTGGCGGTGACCGATTCATCCGGACACAGCGGCAGCCGATGCGCCACATATCGCCTGACGGTTCGGGCGACGAAGGCCGGGTTCCGACTGAGCGGTCCGGAGTTGATCAATGTACCGCTGGGCGGAACGGCGCAACTCACCATCAACGTCGCGCGGGCCGGCGGTTTCTCCGACCCCATCGACCTGCGGATTGAAGGCCTACCGGCCGGCGTTACAGCACCAGCCGAAATCCAGATCCCCGCCAAGAAGAACAGTGTCAAAATCGGTCTTACATGCGCCGAAAAGATGGGAACCGGTGCGACGCTTTTGCATGTTTCCGGTCGGGCGACAATGGGGGATGCCGAGGTTACCGAAGGAATTGATCCGATCCTGCTGGCCGTCACGATGAAACCGCCCTTCTCGATTGACGCAGAGGGCAAGAACGATGTCACGAAATGGCCGCGGGGCACAACGTTCCCCGCGCCGGTCCTGATTCAGCGCGATGAGGGATTTGCGGGAGAGATCGTTCTTGAAATGGCGGCCAAACAAGGCCGTCACCGCCAAGGAATCAATGGCCCTGAATTGACGATTCCGCCGGACGTCGAGCGAATCCTTTATCCGGTGTTCTTACCGGAATGGCTGGAGACAACCCGCACGTCGCGGATGGTTGTCAACGGCGTCGCCCAGGTTCCCGACCCAGAGGGGCGTGTGCGTTTTCTATCCAGTAAACTCAAGACTCGGATTGGTTTCTTACCAACCGGCGCGCTGCTCAAGATCGACTGCAACATCCCGGAACTTGAAGCGGTCGCAGGTCAACGTCTGGCCATCCCCTTGACGATTAACCGCGCCAAAGGGCTGGCAGAAGTTGCACAGGTCGAACTGGTTCAGGACAGCGCAAGCGACAGCGTGTTAGCGGCGGAGCCATTGGCCGTCGACGGCAGGCAATCGCAGGCCGTGTTGCAGGTGACTCCGCTGACCGCACCCGATTTTTTCGGCGAGCGTCAGATCACGATTCGCGCCACGGTGATGCAGCAGGGACATCTACCCGTCGTCTCCGAGACTCAAGTTTTGGTCGTCTGGTCTGGTGCAAAGAACGAATAGCATCGTCAGCGCGACCCTACCCGTGACGTGGCAGGCACGGCTGGATCGCGCTCGGTGATTTACTCGGCGGCGTCGCTCGCTGTGTCCGCTGGCCTGTTGTATTCAAATTCATACTCGTAGTCCCTCTCACTACTGGTATCCAGAATCGGCAGTGGATCCATCGACTGCCAGGCGGGCAATGATGAGAGCACACTCGCCATCAGGTAGCCGCCCTTGATCGTCCAGGCAACATAGCCGGCCGTCAACGCCAAGGTCGCACCCGCGGCGTACCCCGCCGTCACGCCGGACGTCGCGTTCGCCTTGTCGCTCACCTCCTGCTCGAAGGCGTTCAAGCGGCTCCAGAAAAGGCGCGTGTCGAAAAAGGGATTCGCTACCCCAATTCCAGGTTCGAGACTGGGTCGAGGAATGACCGGAACCGTGGGCGCGACCCGACCGCGGCTCCGCACGATCTCGAAGTTACCCACCGATGTATCGATGAACGTCTCGCCGGGTGCCCGCGTGGCAACCTGCGATTCGCTCGGCATGGCGGACGGCGACTGAATCGGCGATCCGTCAGTCGGCGTCGCGGGAGGGTCTTCGAACGGGGCAGGCGGCGGTTGTGCCGGCTCGGCCGGGGCGCCCAATTCCGGCGGAATCTCGCTGTCCGGAGGCAGCGTGTCATCGCCGGGCAACTCGTTCTCGGGCGGTTGAGCGGGTG
Source organism: bacterium (assembly GCA_030432015.1). GTDB lineage: Bacteria > Planctomycetota > Planctomycetia > Pirellulales > Pirellulaceae > ARS98. The sequence goes on along the minus strand of JAUIHJ010000391.1, from coordinate 22 downwards.
GGGGTGGACCGACCGTTGTCGT
>JAUIHJ010000390.1 GCA_030432015.1 bacterium | reverse complement strand
ATGGAGGTCTTGCTTGGGACCCGTTAGCGTGAGTTCATAATAGGCGATCCCTCGCAGCCCATAGGTGATGGCCGGCTGCCCAGGTCCAAATTGCGACGTGTCACTGACGACAACGACGTCGCACGCCAAGCGTTCCTTTTCCTGCTCGAGAAAGGCGAGCAGATTTCCGCTGCCCACTTCCTCTTCGCCTTCGATGACAAATTTGAGCTGCAGCGGCAAGCTGCCATTGGCTGCAAGCCAGGCCTGCGCGCTCTTGACATGGGTCAGCATCTGACCCTTGTCGTCTGAGGCACCTCGGGCGTAGAGGTTGCCGTCACGCCGAGTTGGCTCGAAAGGGGGCGAAATCCACTCGTCCAGCGGATCGGGCGGCTGGACATCGTAGTGTCCGTAAATCAGCGCGGTGGGGGCTCCCTCAATCGCTGGGGATTCCGCGTAAACAATCGGATGGCCGTCGGTTTGGACCAATTCTACGGTCAGACCCAGCTGGGTAAACTGCTTCACCATCCATTCCGCGGCACGACCAACATCACTCGCATGGGCGCTCTCGGCACTGACGCTGGGGATCCGCAGGAGATCGCAGAGGTCTTCCTCGAACCGCGATCGCTGCTCGTCCAAATACTCTTCCAGCTTCGTCATGTTTCTCCTTTCAAGATTGACAAGCGATACAATATAATGACCCAGGCCGAAAGCGACCATTCCCGGTCGCCCGTTTATGCCCAGGAACCGCTTCCGCGGGGTTTCATTTTCGATTTTTCAACAACTTGATGATTGATTCATGAAAGCAGAATCTGCGACGGTGGAACCGAAGAGCACGACCAAAACAGCGCAGCGGGCGGATCGCCGCAAAAAACCAAAGCGCCAGCCCCGGTACAACGTGGTGCTGTGGGATGACGACGATCATACGTACGACTACGTTGTACGCATGCTCAAAGAGCTGTTCGGGTTTCCTCAGGAAAAGGGTTACCAACTCGCCCGGGCCGTGGATGCCCACGGAAAAGTCATCTGCCTGACGACAACGCTCGAACATGCTGAACTGAAGCGTGATCAGATCCACGCGTACGGCAAGGACACCCTGATCGCGAAATGCCGTGGGTCGATGTCGTCCACCATTCAGCCGGTGGCATAAGCGTGATCGCCGGCTGGCGAAACCGGTCCGTGTGGACGGAGGTTGACCCCAGCGACGACGGAAGAACGATTTCCTCCCTGTACCTGCCGCTCCCAACGGGCGAATCGATTGGCCCAACGGTCCGCGATCGTCGTTGCGGATGAAATGCCCAAGTTATTCCCAAGTCGCATCGATGCGTCCTTGTTCCATTCCCCATTCTTGGGTATCACGTACGCCATGACCGCCACCTTAAAAACCGTCACGCTGGGCTGCAAAGTTAATCAGTACGAGACGGAGTTCGTCCGAGAGGGCTTAGTCGGAATCGGGTATCGCGACGTCGCTGACGGCGAACAGGCCGATTTGTGCATTGTGAATACCTGCACGGTCACCAACGAAGGTGATTCGAAGAGTCGGCGGATTATTCGCCGACTCGCACGTGAAAATCCTCAAACGCGAATTGTGGTGATGGGGTGCTACGCGACGCGGGCACCGGAGGAAGTTGCCAGCTTGCCACAGGTGGTCGAAGTGGTGACGGACAAACGCGAGCTTCCAGATCTGCTGGGTCGCTTCGGTGTCGTCGACGTCCCAGACGGGATCTCTGGATTCGGCAATCGACACCGGGCCTACGTGAAAGTGCAGGACGGCTGCCTGTTACGATGTAGCTACTGCATCATTCCCAAGGTGCGGCCGCAGATGTATAGCCGGCCGCTGCAGCCCATCTTGGACGAGGTCCGGCGGTTAGCGCAGAACGGATACCGCGAAATCGTCCTTACCGGCGTACACCTTGGACACTATGGCGTGGACTGGAATTGGAATAAACCCAAGCCTCAGTGGACGCGTCTGGCCGACCTGGTCGAGCAACTGGCACAGCTCGATGGGGACTTTCGCATTCGCCTTTCCAGCATCGAGGCCACCGAAGTGACGCGGGAACTGCTGCGGGTGATGCGCGAATACAAAGACAAGGTTTGCCCTCATTTGCACATTTGTTTGCAGAGTGGATCGGATCGCATCCTGCGACGCATGAAGCGGCGATGGGGCGCCAAAATGTTTATCGATCGTTGCGGCATGGTCGCCGACGCATTGGAACAGCCCGCGTTGACGACCGACGTGATTGTCGGCTTCCCGGGAGAAACCGACGCCGATTTCGAGGCGAGCTGCCGCGTCGTGCGTGAAGTCGGGTTTTCCAAGGTGCACGTGTTTCCCTTCAGTCCACGCCGCGGCACACCCGCGGCGGAGATGCCCGATCAAATTCAGGGGCCGGTCAAGTCATCACGTGGCCAACAGCTCGCAGAAATAGAGACCGAATTGCGGCGAAACTACGCCGAGCGGCTCGTTGGCAAGCAGCTACGGGTCCTGGTCGAAGGGACGGACCCGCAGGCACCCGGCACGCTCGTTGGCACTTCCTGCCGCTATCTGCCAGTTGAATTCCCCGGCCACCATCGATTTACCGGCTCGCTGGTTGATGTCACTGCCAGCACGGTTGCGGGTGATCGTATCCAGGGGCATGCGTAAACCACAGTTTGCTGCCTGCAACGTCTTGCCACGACTGACCTTGACGCCTTGGGGTACCGTCCGTAGTCTCCGCCCCATGAGATTTCCAGCACGTTTGACGACTGCGCTGTGGCTGACGGTTGTGGCTTCCAGCGTTTGCGCACAATCAACCGAGTCGAACTTGACCTCCAGCGAGGGCGTTGTGTTGCTCCGCAATGGCCAAACGCTGGAGGGAAATATCACGCGGACCGGTGACGATTACCTGGTGACGCGGGGCGCGACGAGCGAAGTGCGACTACCGGCCGCGGCCGTTGAGCTGGTATGTGCCAACCTGGAATCGCTGTACCAACATCGAGTCGCGACAATCGTCCCCGGTGATCGGGCCAGTCATTTGGCCCTGGCACGCTGGTGTCTCCAGCACGACCTGATCGCCCGGGCGGCAGATCAAGCCCTGTCCGCGTTTGCGTTGGACTCCAGCCCGCAAGGACTCGCCGTCCTGGAGCGTCAGTTGCTCGCCACCGAGCGCCAGCCAGAAACCGCAGAGGCCGGCACAACGCAGGGGCGGACCACGCCGTCATTGCATGAAATTGCCGGCACGATCGAGGCCTTGCCGGCCGGTACGGTCCCGGAATTCGTCAACTCGATTCAACCGTTGCTGCTGAACCGCTGTGCGACAAGCGGTTGTCACGGTCTGACAAGTTCCGCCGAGTTCAAGCTCTTGCGACCGAGCTCGCGACAGGCCCTGTCACGACGAATGACACATCGCAATCTGTTTGCCGCCCTGGCCTATGTCGATCGAACGCACCCCAATCAGTCCCGTCTCCTGACGCTACCGAGGTCGCCCCACGGCGGTCAAGGCGCGGTCTTCTCCGAGGCGGAGGCACACCAGATACAGATGTTGGCGAAGTGGGTGGCTGGGATCGCCGATCAAACCGTTGACGACCTGCCGCAATCGGTCGCCAAGCCGCCCGCGGTCTTGCTGCAGACGCGGGCTGACGCGATCAAATCTCTGCAGAACGACTTCTCGAACAACGAGTCACCGGTCCCCCACACTTCAGATGACAACGGACCGACAATACCCGGTGCGATCGAGAAAACGTCTGATGATTACCAGCCACGCGATCCGTTTGATCCAGAAGTGTTTAATCGGCGGGCCAAGCGGACTGCGGCCGAGCCACGTTAGTGGCCGACATCTCAGCGTGTCTCGAATGAGTGCCTGCGGCGCGTTCGCATCAGGAGATGCGGTGCCCTTGGCTTGAAGTTCTGAGCTGACTCGATTATCTGCGGTGCTGACCTTCTGACTGGCACGACCGATTGCATGACGTCGAGCAATGCTGCGGCGTCGACCGGCTGTGCTAAATGACCGATACAGCCTGCGTCGCGGCATGCATCTTCGTCGATTTCGCCGCGAGTCAGCGCAATGATTGGTACGTCGCTGCCCGACGAGCGAATCTCACGGGCTGCGGAATAGCCATCCATGGTCGGCATTTGCATATCCATCAAGATCAAATCAAACGGATGCCGCAGGGTGGCTTCAACGGCTTCGCGCCCATTGCGCACGCCGACGACACGGAATCCTGCACGGCGCAGGACAAGCTGCGTGTGATCGCGGCCGGTGTCACTGCTGTCGGCCACGAGAATTCTGCCGGTTGTTGCCCGCGGCGCCGCGTCGTCTGCGGTCGAGTCCGTCCCGCCACTGGGAGGCGCCCCGATCGCGTTTGTCACCGTGGGCAATGTCGAGCAGGCTTCGCTGTTCCCTGCCCTGGGTTCAATAGCCAGCGGTTTGGCACCCAGGGACTTCTGGAGCCCATCAAGGCCAGGCAGGCGGTCCTCCCGCGCGCCGGATAAGTTGCTATCCAATCGCGCGGTCATCGCGCGAATCGTAAGATGCGTCGCGGCGCTGCACAGGCCGGCAACGATCAGGCCAATGAGCCCTGCGCCGCCGATAAAACGTCCGAGTTGTGCTTGCGCGGATCGTATTGATGAACGCAGGTAGATAAAGCCGCATGGCTGGCCGGCCACGCTCACCGGACTGAGGATTTCCGCTCGGCCTTGCGATACCAGGCCGTCGGTCCGATGGCGAAGTTGAATCGGAAATGGCAGCGACGTTGCGGCCCCGCAATGTGAAATGCACCTCTGCTGGGTGTCATACAAGCAGGCCACTTCAATTGAGTCGTCTTGCTCCAAGGGTGCCAGCAGCTGCCAGCCTAACTCACGATCTTGCTGCGAAATCGCGTCCGATCCGTAGTGCCCCAGCAACGTCGCTTGTCCTCTCAACTTTTGCAGTTCGGCCGTCCGGGTCTGGTGCAATTCAAGTCCCGCGAATCCAAGGCACGCCAGGAACGCCGCCGTGAAAGCAACAAGGCAGATCAATAAATTCACCTTAGCGGTAACGGAGACTCGGCGGAGGATTCGCATCGTTCAAGACTCGACAGTCGTTGCCACGTGATGGTGAGTTTCCCTGCGTCCGAACCCAGTTGCCGGACATTGTCGACACAGTCTCGGGAGAGCGGTCGGAATGCACGGCGCGGACGCCATCGTGCAATCCAAATCTGCCTCAGCAAAATGAACTGCGTGGGCAATTTGCATCAATGAGGTGAAAGAACCTCAGCGTGGCGGTCGGTTGTGACGGTCAGCCGGTTTGCGACCGATTGCCGACTGCTGTCGAGACGCAGATCGCATGGATCACATATCTTGAGGACGCATCAGCGCGGTTTCGACCAGATTCGGACGTCGGAGACCGTGCTAAGCATCCCGCAGGTTGACCCACGCAATGCGTGGCAATGTCGCGGCGATCGTCGGGAAGTGCTGGTCCACCAGGCCGTCGACCGCGGCCGCCGACCAACCGATATTGCCAGGACAATCGGTGGACTTCAGGAGCACCAGTTCGTCGGCGGACAGCGCGAACGCCAGCCGGCCAGCAATCGAATCACTGGTCGATTGCCAATCGTGGCTGAGCCGCACGCCCGCTTGCTGCGGTTCACATTCGGCTAGCCACTGGTGTACGTCGAAGACGGCTCGACTCGCGCGGCGATCCTGGGCGAACGCCGCCAGTTGATTCCAGTTTTGCAGCGGATCGCGGTCTCCGACAAAATGCGCGAGGAGGCGTGCCGTACAACTCATGGCGCTGACACACATCCAGTGTGCCGTTTCCGTATCCAGGGCGAAACGTCGATCGAGTTCCCGGACGTGGTCAGCGAGGGCCCCGCCTCCGGCAACCAGCACATCGGTCTTCGCGACGGATCGATACGCCTGCTGCGCGTCGCTGTCAATTGTTCGCCTCAGCCAACGATCGAGCACGTGAGGCAATTGCTCCCATTCCAGCAGGCTGCCGCCGACTTTGACGACTCGAAGCCACGGACGCGTCATGCGAATCGAGCCTCGGCTGCGAGGACAGCGACGGCATGCGCCGGCGCGCAGCGCGAAACTTCGTGGCCCAACTGGCTGCCCAGCGAGACGACCTGTGCCGCCAGTTCAGCCTGCTGCACGGCGCGTCGAGCGAGAAACTCGCCTTCGCCGGAGATGACCACGGTCTGCGGCGCTTCACCGCGTGCAGCGATCACCTGCCGCAACCCGTCGGCGATTTGACGCTGTTGCGCTTCCGCGACCGCTGCGGCCATTGTGACGGCAACTTCTCGCGTCACGAGGTCCGGGTCGGCGCAGACCATGCGTGCGAAACGACGGCGGGCTCCCTCCTGTGTTGCTGGTTGGCCATCCGCCGTCTGCCTATCCGCGGGGTCTTCCGGCAGGTCGCCCAACAGCAGGTAGGCGTCGTGCGTGTCTGCGAACCATTCGCGGGCGACAGGGCACGCGGAGCCGTGCCAGGGGAGATGGTTGACCAGTCCGCAGACTGGCGTTCGCATAACGCCGGAATAGATCAGTTCCGCGTTGAGCAATCGCTCGGTGTCGTTGACGCCGAGCGCTGCCGGCGTGCCTTCGGACAGGGGAATCAGGTCGGAGGTCGTCGAGCCAATGTCGATCAACAGTGCTGGACCGTCCCCGGCAAACCGCTGGGCGAATTGGGCAACCGCGTGCCAATTCGCGGCAGCCACGGCGGACACGGACCGGCGGGCAACGCTCACCGACGCCAGTTCTCCCGTTGTTAAGTAGACCGCCGCAGGGCGGGCATCAATGGCTTGCTGGACGGCATCGAGAATGCGTTGAACTCCCTCCGTCTTGGTCGCATAGCAATCCGCCAGTTCACCGGTCATGGTCACGGCGACGTGTGTGCACGGCGGCGCCGCGGAGATCAGGCGACGAAGTTCTGCTGCCAGGTCATCGGGGCGCTGCCACAAAGCGAAGGCGTGGGACCTGGCATAGCCGTCCCCGTCGGCCAGCTTGATATTGGCGCCACCGATATCGAGGCCTAGCCAGTGCATATGCGCGATCCCCGTCATGTTGCTTCCACCTGGTACCTGAGCGACTGTTTGCGCCATGCGACGGTTGCCGGTTGCCCCTTGGCGACCAGCAGCATGGCCTCGGCCAAATTCGTCTCGGCGAATTGACGCAGCCCGACGTAGGAAGTTGTCAGTCGTGGATTCACTTCAATGACAACATCGTCACAGCCATCTTCCGCGTCGCCGAGCACGAGATCAATGCCCACATAGCCTTGCGTGGAGGGCAACGCCGTGACGACCTGGGTCGCCAAGCGAATCGCGCGCTCGCAGTGACCGTTTGCCAGCGGCCAAGCGCTCCCCAGGTAGGCAAATCGGCCATCGTCGGAGAGGAGCTGCTGTCCCGGCGGCAGCACGAGTGTCTGGTTGGGTCCGCACAGCACCGCGACGCTGACCGCGATGCCGCGATGAAATGCTTCGAGCCGCCAGACGGTCGGCGCGGTCCGCAGCTTTTCAAGCTCGCCGACGGCATCAATCAAACGCACATCCAGCGAGCCCGCGCCGGCGACCGGTTTCAAGACCGCTGGGAAAGGGAAACCGGGCGGCACCGGTATGTTCCCAAGCAGACTGGCCGACCGCGGCACGGGTATTCCGGCCGTCGACAAATGGTTGGCGAGTTGTGTCTTGTTGGCGGCCAGGGCGATCAAGGCGGCGTCGGGCGAGTTTAAGCGACCACCGGCGTCCGTGACCCATTGGCAACGCCTCAGGAGGAGGTCATCAAATTCGGGCGCGATCAGCAGGCACAGGTCGCATTCGGCGGCGAGGGTCTGAAGCTGTCGACGTTCGTCGCCCGATCCGCGGACTTCATGAAGGCGAGCGCCGTCGGGCCAGAACGCGGTCAGCCGTGCATCGGCCAGGAGGTGTAGTTCCACGGTGCCGATGGCCAAGAGATCGTGTGCGAC
>JAUIHJ010000389.1 GCA_030432015.1 bacterium | reverse complement strand
CACCGGTCGCCAGCGCAATGGCCGACGCCCAAGGACATCGAAGCGATGCAAAAGCAGATCAATGTCAATGCGCCCCACGGTGCTGAATTCGGTCGTACGGAAGTCCTGTACGTGGTCGTTGGCGGACATAGTCGTCAAGACGCCCTCGAGCGTAACGCCGCGCTCTGCGATCAGGTGCAACAGGAGCTTGCCAACCTGCGCAACGCCAAAGCCGGTAGCTTGATCGTCGAACTGGAAGAGTCGATGCGATTGGCGACCAATGAGTTGAATTCCGCGACAGTTCGACTGGAAACGATGGAACGCGAGGTCGGCAACGATCTGGGCGAATTGCGGAGCTTGAACGAATCAGGAGCCGGCAGCAGCAACTTGCGATCGGGGCTGAATGAAGTGAAGACCGAACTGCGACAGGCCACTTCGGAGATGGAGGCCAACCAGCAACTGCACGAACTTCTGGAAAGGGCGCAGCAGGACCCTAGCGAGCTGCTGGCCACCCCCAGCCGGCTTCTGGAGTCGCAGCCCGGACTCCGGCGACTGAAAGAGGGCCTTGTCGACGCCCAACTGCGGACCTCTGCCCTTCGCGGCAACATGCAAGATGGACACCCGCTGATCAAGGCCGCCGAACGGTCTGAGCATGAAGTCCGCCAGAGTCTGCACGCTGAAATCGCCTCCGCCTTGCGGGGGCTGGAAGGGGATGGGGGCGTCATTCGGCGACGCCTCGAGGCACTCAATGCTCAACACGCCGATTTGCAGGCGCGACTCAATCGGGTTGCCGCATTGCGGGTCCGATATAGCAATCTGGTTGATGACGTTCGGCAGCGGAACGAGATTATTCTCCAAGCGCAACACGACCTAGCGGAAGCGCAAGCGAGCCGCAGCGCTGCCCAGTCGACCAGCCTGCTGACCCGTTTGCACGAGCCAGTGGTTGGTGACCGCCCGGAAGGACCGGCGACCGCCGTCATGATGATCGCCGGGATGGCAGGTGGGTTGGCGACGGGGGTTGGCCTGGTCTTTCTGCTGTTCCCTCCTGGGGCAACCGAGGATCGACGTTGGGCGGATTACCTAGCGGTGGGGCGGCGCGCCACCGACCGTTTACTCGGCCGACGCGCGTCCGACCATTCCGGCTCGCACAATTCAGGTCCGCAACACCATCCGCAACGCAGGCAGGGCGAGGAAGCACCGCCATCGGCGCCCCAGGTCGAACTCGCAGCGGCCGCCATGCCGGTCAACGAATCACCGCCGAGGGTGGTTCCCGCTTATCCCGCCCGGCGGGCCACCGATCGCGTCGAGCCGGAACGGCGTGAGCGTCGTCAGCAACGTGACCGCCGATCGGAAGACGGCATTCCGCGTCCCTAGATGGCCGAGCGCGATTCAGCAGCGCACGCTCCGTCAGCAGGACAGGCACCTTTTTCGCCGACAGGCGGTTTTTCCGCCGTTGAATCTACTCGGCGGCGCAAAACGAGCCGGTCCCGGATTGTCGCCGAATCGCAAGCGGTTATTTGGCACAGTCGCCATGCACCTTTGACGCCACTTACTCATCAACTGGCCTGCGGGCCTTGAGCGACATCATGTAGGGAATGCGCTCGCCGAGATCCTGGTGAACCCATTTACCTGGTTCAATCTCCTGCATTGCGTCGCCTAACTTGTAGACGCTATACGGAAACTCGTGAAATAACTCGATCTGCAACTGCTGACCGCGAATGGCATTGACGACTTGGCTCAAGGGATGGTTCCACCAGTACTCGCGCTGCGGCGGATGAGAATTGCCATCGGTGTAGGTTTGGGTGCAGATGTCTTCCTCTGGTCCGTTGCCGGGGAAATAGGAATACTGAATTAGGCCAGCTTCGTTGAACTGACTGTAGAAGGGGTGAAATTCCAGCAGGTAGAAAATGCCGCCGGGCTTGAGATGGTGACGCACGACGCTGGCCCAGCGGTCGAGGTCCGGTAGCCAACCCAGCACGCCGAACGACGAAAAGACAATGTCGAAGTCGTCCTCGACTTCGTTGGGCAGATCGTAAACGTTGTGACAGAGGAAGGTTGCCGGCAGGTGCAGCGTGGTTGCCAGTTCGCGGGCTGCGTCGATGGACGCGGCCGAGAAATCGACGCCGGTTACGACCGCGCCCAGGCGCGCCAGCGACAGCGTGTCCTGACCAAAATGGCATTGCAGATGCAGCAACGAACGTCCCGCAACGTCCCCCATCTCGGCCAGCTCAATTCCACACAACGACGATTTGCCGCTGCGGAAACCCGCCACATCGTAGAAGTCCGACTGCAAGTGAATCGGGGTCCGTCGATTCCAAAGTTCTCGATTGTCTTTGAACCAGTTGCGTTCCGACATTTTCTTCTTATCCAGGGAAGCAATTCGAATGCACCGGTGACACGGTGGCCAAGTGTAACCGATTTCCATTCGGCGGCCGCGCGTCGGATGCGCGGACAAGCCGGTCTCTGGCACTATTGCGGCGCTTCAGGATCTGAAACTCGGCGCGCCGGCAGCTTATCGAATGGCATTTCGAATTTGTGTTCCGGGTGCCGGACCGTCAATACCGGACAGGATGCCTTCCGGACGACCCGTTCGGCAACACTCCCGACCAGCACATGGGCGAGCCCCGAGCGACCGTGAGTTCCCATCACGATAAGGTCGATTGCGTTGTCATTGGCGTAGCGGAGGATCTCCAGAAACGGGGGGCCGATGACCGTCGCACGCACCGCCTTTCGCCCACTGGCAACCTGCAACAATGCCTTTTCCGCCGCCTCGCGAGATTCTCGGACCAGTGGATTCAACGCCAGCCCGCCCGCAAAGACCGGCGTCGAACTGGCATGCAATTCCAGCACGTGCAGCAGATGAAGCTCGGCATCGAAGAGATCGGCCAAAGAGCAGGCATAGTCCAAGGCTCCGGCCGAATATTCGCTAAAGTCGGTTGGCGCGAGGATTCGTTTGACGTCAATCATCATTTGATTACCTCATCGTGTTCGCAATCGACAGGCCATTAAATCGCGGGAGCCTGCCAGGCCAATTGGCAGGGGCCCCAACCGTCTGTCAATGAAATAGGAACAGCGGAACCGTGCTCGCTTCAAGTGCCGTGCAGGTTGCCGAACCAAAAAAGAATTCCTTCATTCGGCTTTGGCCGTAGGCTCCCATCACCAACAACTCGGCGGACTTTTCTTCGGCGTACGCGACAAACTGCTGAGCTGCGGGGCTGCCCACCAGGGACACACGCTGCGTTTCGATGTCGTGAAACCTGAGGAACTCGGCAGCCCGATCGGCAATTCTCGCCGCTTCGATGGACGACTCCGGGTGGACCGTGACAACGCGGATCATGCCGAGCTCTGTCAAACCCGAGCCGAGAAAAGCCTGCAGCGCGCGCGCCGCCTGCACACTGCCGTCATACGCCACGACAACGCCGCCACGGTGCTTGTCGATGTTCACCTTCGGCGCCACGATCACCGGCCGAGAAGCGGACCGCAGAACATTCTCAAGAGTCTCGCAGGCACGCTGACCGCTCGCAGGACGAAAGTGTGTTTTGCAGCCCAGGATCAAGAGATCGTACCGTTGCAACTCCGTTAGAATGCGCTCGCAGGGCTGCCCTTCGTCCTCCAGCAGCTTGAAAGCGACCTCCTCGTGACTGCATCGGATGGCGAACCGCTCCAACGCTTGTTCGACGTCGTGACGTGTCGCGGTGAGCAGTTGATCATAGGCGGCCTGGTACGACGGACTGATCTGTCCTCCAGGTTGGTGGCCCCGAATTGTGGGCTCGTCGACGACGCCTATCCCGACGAGCAAACAATCGAACCTGCGCGCCCAGCAGATCCCAAGATCAACCGCCACCCGGCAGTCATCCGTGCCATCTAGTCCGACAAGGATCGAACGCATCATTATCTCTCCCGTCTGTCGCATCGTGCCGCTCCGATTTGAAGCAGCGTTGGTACTACCCAGCGAACGCTCCCCCGCACACTCGGGCGTATCCGCACACACCTGGCCGCTCGCCCCCAGCATCATCGCCTGAGATCACCGACCTGAAACCGTTGGCTGCCAAGAGATGCTTCAAGAACTCGGCTTGCTGCATTCCTCCGCATGCAGCGGCCGCCATCGATAGAAACGCTTTTCCACGCACGGCACCCTCCCTTGAAACAGGCTGAAAGGAGTTTTCCACTGATCGACTTGCTGCAATATCTATGCCGTTAACGGCGAGCAGGCGCGCGATGCGCCGATTTGGCGTGACGTGATTGCCTCGGCCGGTTATCCTCTGGCGATTTGCGACACGCTTGGCGTTCTGTTTCGGACTGCAAAACCGACGCGGGATGATGGTACACTGCGTTCGGTCTGGCAGCGTGTTTCGCCTGAGTCGAAACACGGGGTGCGACGACTGGCGGCATCGGCTTCGCCCGCCCAGTGCAGGACCCCCATGCAGAACCCGGCGCTAGAATTTCTCGCAACCGTCGCACACGACAGGTAGACTCGACTCCATATGCAGCACCGTCGAAAAGTCACCAGCTCGACCATCGACGATGCGCCGGCGAGCTTGGTCCGCGCCGTAGAGTTCGTGCTCCGCTATCGACTGGTGCTGTTTGTGGCATCGCTCGTATTGGCTGGTTTGGCAATTGGGCCGTCGCGACGGCTCGAATTCGACCGCAGCCTGGAAGGGCTCTTCACCGAAGGGGATTCTCGCCTGGTGAATTACCTTGAGGGCAAGGAGATTTTTGGCCGATCCGAAACGGGGGTCGTCGCCTACACCGACCCTGAACTGCTCACTGCCGCCGGTCTGTTGCGACTCGAGCTGCTCGACTCCCGCCTGGAGGCGTTGGCCGGCGTCGAGAGCGTCCTCAGCCTGGCACACCTGCGGCGGCCTGGCGCGCCGCTCAGTGCCGTATCGTTACGCGAGCATTTGGAGCAGCGGACGATTTCGCCCGATGAACTCACAACCGAGTTGCTCGGCTGCGATTTGTACCGTGGCCGTCTGCTTTCCAAAGATGGTCACACGACGGTTCTGCTGATTGGCTTTGCCGCCAATACGGGAGACGTTGCTGCGCGTGACACGACGATCGCACAGATTCGAGCGATCTGCGACGCCCACCAGCCGCCCGCCGTGCTCGCCGGCGGGCCCGTGCTTGTCAACGACGTGTACGAACATCTGGAACAGGATGGTCGCACGTTAGGCATCGTTTCCAGCATTGTGCTGGCCCTGGTCATTGCCGTGCTGTTTCGTAACCTGCGTTGGATTCTATTGCCGCTGGGCGTCGTGCAATTGACTCTGGTCTGGACCAAGGCGCTGTTGGTCGTCGGCGGAGTCCGGATGAGCATGGTCAGTTCTCCGTTGGTCGCGTTGGTCACCGTCATTGGTACGGCCACGGTCGTCCATGTGGCGATCCGTTTTCGCGAAGAGCGATCGACGTTCAATGCCTACGATGCGCTGCGGCGCACGTTGGTCCATCTCGGGCCGGCGATCTTCTGGACCTGCCTGACGACCGCAATTGGGTTTAGTTCGCTGCTCGCCAGTCGCGTCGCGCCGGTCGGCAGTTTTGGCGGCATGATGACCATGGGAGCCGCGCTGGTTTTTGTGGCGGCCCTGGGGCTGCTACCCGCCGGCGTGTTGCTGGGTCGGTTCGGCACCGACCCGGCGCGGGCACCAGGCGAGCGATATGTGGCGGCACTGCTGAATCACCTGGTGGCCGCCGTCGAGCGGCATCCGTGGCGCGTCGCGGCGGTCGGACTCGGATTCTTGGCGCTCACGTCCGCCGGCATCCTCCGGTTGGAAGTTGCGACGGACTTTGACGAGAACTTCCGGCACTCCAGCCCCATTGTCGAGTCGTACCATTTCATCATTGACCGCATGGAGATGACCGAGACCGTCGATCTCCTGGTCGATGTACCGCCGCCCGAGGAACAGGACCTCGAAGGTGTTCTGAACGACGTGCGGCGGCTCCAGCAGGACTTGCACGAGGTGCCGGGAGTTGCAGGGACCCTCAGCGTCGTGAATGTGCTGGATTTCATGACGGGGACCGATAAGAAAAACGCCAGCACTCCTCAATGGCTGAGCGCCATGGCGCTGGAAACCATGACGCCTGCCCAGCGTTTGCAATTCTTGCGGCTTTTTCAACCCGAGTTGGTGGCCGGCTTCTGGAATCAGGACCGTGATGTGATGCGGATCATTGTCCAGGTTGGCGAAGTCCGCGGGACGAAAGAAAAGCTACAGTTGGTCCACGCCATTGAGTCCCGCGCACGGGAGCGGTTCCCGCGAGCACGCCTGGCCGGAGTCGCGATTTTGCTGACCTATTTAGTGAAGAGCCTGCTGGCCGATCAGTGGATTACGTTTGGCTTGGCCGTGGCTGCGATTGTGGTGACGCTGATGCTGGCGTTCCGTGACTGGCGGCTCGGCTTGATTGCGTTGATTCCCAACGCGGCGCCCATTCTGATTGTCGTGGGGGTCATGGGGTGGGCCGGCCTTAAGGTGAATGTCGCGACCGCGATGTTGGCCAGCGTTTCCATGGGCTTGGCCGTCGACTTCAGTATTCACTACCTGTACCGCTTTCAGCACGAACGACGTGCCGGCAAGTCGTTTGGCGAGGCTATCCGTGACGCGCACGGCAGCGTCGGCCTGGCGATGGTGCTCGCCAATATCGCGCTGGTGGCCGGGTTCTCGACGTTGGTCATCTCAGAGTTTATTCCGACGGTCCACTTTGGCCTGCTCGTCAGCGTCGCCATGCTTGGCGGACTGGCGGGTAACCTGATCGCCCTGCCTATCTTGCTCCGCCTGATTTATTCCAATACGGACGACGTCCAAGTGGTGAGCAGCCCAGCCGGCAACGGGGTTCAAGACGAAGGCGCAGAGGACGCGGCGGAAAGGTAGGCGTGGATGGCGGCGGCCGCCTTCCGACCGGCGCCCATCGCCAGAATGACGGTTGCACTTCCTGTTACAATGTCTCCGCCGGCAAATACACCCGGCTTGGAAGTGAGCAACGTTTCTTCGTCGGCCAGAATGTACCCCCGTTTGTCGGTCGCCAGATGCGGAGTAGCACGCTGAACCAGCGGGTTCGCGCCCGTGCCCAACGCGATGATCACCAGGTCCAGCGGCACTTCGTATTCGGAGCCCTTGATGGGCTGCGGTGAGCGGCGCCCGGAATCGTCGGGCGCGCCAAGCTGCATCCGCTGGCAGCGTGCGGCACGGAGGTGACCGGACGGATCCCCCAAGAACTCCAACGGTGCGGTCAGCGTGAGAAATTCAACACCTTCCTCCTGGGCGTGGTGAATCTCCTCCGCCCGCGCAGGCATTTCCGCTTCGGTGCGACGGTACAGGAGCATGGCCCGCCGCGCGCCCAAACGCAACGCGGTACGAACGGCATCCATCGCGGTGTTCCCCGCGCCGACCACCGCGACGTCCCGGTCGCGGCAATCATAAATTGGCTCGTCGTAATCGGGGAATTGGTTTGCGCCCATGAGATTGACGCGGGTCAAGAATTCGTTGGCCGAATAGACGCCGGCGAGGTGTTCGCCCGGCACGCCCAGGAATTTTGGCAAGCCCGCGCCGGTCGCGATAAATACGGCATCGAATCCTTCTTCACCGAGCAGTTCGTCGATCGTGAACGTCTTGCCGATGACCACGTTGGTCTCGAATCTGACTCCGATGGTGCGGAGATTCTCGATCTCCTGTCGGACAATGGCTTTGGGCAGCCGGAATTCCGGGATCCCGTAAATCAGGACACCGCCCGGCTCATGCAATGCCTCGAACACGGTCGCCTCGTGTCCCTTGGAAACCAGGTCGCCCGCGGCGCTCAGGCCGGCTGGTCCGCTGCCGATGATCGCGACTCGTTTGCCGGTCGGCGGTGCTTTGGGGGGGAGCCCGATCTCTCCCTGGGACTGCTCGTAATCGGCCACGAAACGTTCCAGATAACCGATCCCCAGCGATTCGAACCGCTTGCCCAAAATGCATTCG
>JAUIHJ010000388.1 GCA_030432015.1 bacterium | reverse complement strand
CGCCAAGTCCTGAATCCGTCCTCGGTGAAAGTCGACGTTATGCCAGCCGATGCGATCACCGATTTCCTGCTGGTACTTTCGGGCCAAGGCCAGCATGTCGTCGTTCATGTCGACGCCGATGACGCGACCGGTTGCGCCCACGACTTGCGACGCGATGTAACAGATCTTGCCGCCGCCGGATCCCAGGTCGAGCACCACCTCGCCTTGCTGGACGTAGCGGGACGGATCGCCGCAACCGTAGTCGCGGTCAATGAGCTCTTGCGGCAACACCTTCAAGTGACTCGTGTCGTATTGAACTGGACAGCACAGGGCTGGCTCGGCGGCCTGCGAGGCGGCCGAATAGCGTTTGGCGACCGCGTGCTCAATATTCAAGTCCGATGCTGTATTCCGTTCCGCCGTACCGCTCATCGACAACCGCTCCTCGCAAACCAGGGGATTTTTTTGCTTTCAGCGTGCGTCTGTCACTCCAGACGCGTTCACCACATTCGGTTTCCAGGCACCGTCGGGATCAACCCATATCGTATCGGTGTCCCAGCATACCGCAATTCGTCCTTGCGGATTGTGTCGCAGCATACGGTTGAGCGTTCGAATTGAAAGGCTGGCAAGACAACCCGTTGTCTTGGCGCCTGGCAAGGCTCAGAATGGGGCGGTGGAACCAAATCGACCCCCAACAGGCAGATTGCCATGATTTACGTCATTGCTGAAATCGAATTGATAGCGGGTAGTCGCGACCAGTTTGTGACCCGCTTTCGAGCCAACGTACCGAATGTGTTGGCCGAGACGGGTTGCCTGGAATACGGCCCCGCGGTCGACCTGGAGACCGAATTACCCGCGCAGCCACCCGTTCGGGCGAATTTGGTCACCGTCATGGAGAAATGGGAGAGCCTGGAGGCTTTACAGGCCCATTTAGTGGCTCCGCACATGGTGACGTTCCGCGAAGAGGTTAAGGGGTTGGTCGTCCGGACCACGTTGCGCGTGCTGCAACAGGCCTAGTGCCGCCGCCTGCGGGGACCGAAGCCGACGGGATGCCGCGATCGGAGCCGCAACAAATTCAAGCGTTTATAGCCTGGTGGGGGACACCCGTCGCCGGGGTCCGTTGCCAGACACACCCACACCGTTCATTGCCCAGGAAAGCCGAGTTGTTGATATGCGTGACGTCATTTGCGAACTGATTAAATCGCTTGAGGCAGGGCGTCCCGTTGCCTATTGCCGCCTGGTCGAGACACGTGGGTCGACACCGCAAAAGGCCGGCGCTTTAATGCTGGTCTTTGCCGACGGATCACAAGCTGGAACGCTGGGTGGCGGCTGTGTTGAAGCGGAAGTCAAACGGCGCGCCCTGGCGGTGCTTGAGAACGGCAATGCGGAGGTCGCGACATTTCAGTTAGATAGTGACTATGGCTGGGACGACGGATTGATTTGCGGTGGCCGCATGGGGATCTTGATCGAGCCGCTGCGGGCAGGTGCCGCTCCCGAGTATTTTCAGCAGCTCTCTACATTGGTGGAACGCGGCGGGGGATTTACCGAGGCCATTGTCTTTGACGAAGCCGCAAGCGGCCTGATGGAGACAACTTCCTACCTGTTCGACGAGCACGACCAACTGCTCGCTGCCCTGCATGCTTCGCTGAACGACCTTCCCGACGCCATCGCAACTGGCTTGAGGCCGCTGGCGTCAAGGCCGCGACCTTATGCCGCCCATGGCGTGGGCTACTTGACTGTGCAGCCGCGGTGCCGGTTGGTCATTGTGGGCGGTGGCCATGTGGGACATGCGGTTGGCCGTCTGGCGGCGGATCTCGAATTCGATATCTGGGTAGTCGATGACCGCGACGAGTTTACCTCGGAGGCACGCTTTCCATTTGCGGAGCGACGGATTGCCGGAGACATCGAACAGGTCCTGCCGGAACTGGAGATTACCCGCGACACGTATTGCTTGATCGTCACGCGGGGGCATCACCACGATCAACGAGCGCTATACCATCTGGTGCAACGTGGTGCGCGTTACGTCGGATTGATCGGTAGTCGGCGCAAGATCAAGCTGATTTTTGATGACCTGCTGGATGAGGGCATATCCGCGGAGTCGCTGGGGCAGGTCTATGCGCCCTTAGGCATCGAGATTGGTTCGCAGACGGTCCCGGAAATCGCAGTCAGTATTTGTGCGGAATTGGTGTCGCATCGTAATCGCAACGGCCAGGTCCCCGGCCGACCCGCACCGGTCAATGTGGCGGGCCTAGGATGTGAGCGGTAGTTGCCGTGAGGTCAGGGCAAGGCAACCATCGCCACCGGAGACACCGATGACCAAGCCGGGTATGCGTTCCTTTCTGTCGTTTGGCATCGTGCCCGCGGCCGGACACAGCCGACGGATGGGGCAGCCGAAATTGAAGCTGCCCTGGGGGGGGCGGACCGTCATCGAGCAGGTCGTGGCGGCCTGGCGGGATGGCGGGGTCGACCACGTGGTCGCGGTTGTTCGGGACGACGATGCCGAGCTGGCCGGGCTCTGCGAACAAGCGGGCGCCATCGTGATACGACCCGCGATCGCGCCACCGCACATGAAGGATTCGGTGAGCGCGGCACTTGCTGCGATCGAAAGGCGATTTCAACCTCCCGGCGATGCGACATGGATGCTTGCCCCCGCGGATATGCCGCGACTTTCCGGCGCCGTGATCCAGGTGTTGCTGGACGCCCATAATCCGGTGGAGCCCGCCATTCTGGTCCCCGTGCACCCCGTACATCGAAGCGGCCCGGCAGGTCCGGCGTGCCAGGTCAAACGCGGGCATCCCGTCCTCTTTCCTTGGCCGTTGTCGCAAGATGTGACCGCGTTGAACGAAGATGAAGGGGTCAATGCACTGCTCAAGGGAGCCCAGGTCCGCGAGGTCGCTGTGGACGAACCGACCATTCTGGACGATTTGGATACGCCGGACGATTATCGCCGTCTGACGGCCCGCGACGGACACGAATGACACGGTTGCGATTGACCTGACTGCGGCGGCGGCGACTTCCCTCGTTAGGGACCACGTCATACACTGTGAAGGAACTTCAGGCATCGTGGCGATGCCTTCCGCTCGAGCGAGGCCCCTTCCTACGATGAACGCAAAACTTCGGTGGATCGTTTGGCTGTCCGCGGCGATGATGCTGGCGACGTCGCTTTCGGGTTGCACCGGGTGCAATCAAGACCCGCTCGTCAAGCGAAAGAAAGAACTGGATGACATCGACAAGAAGAAGGAAAAAAAGAAGCCCAAAAAGGATTTCGAGCTGCAGCCGATCAAGACGGTGCCCGCTGACGAAGTGGCTGTCAGGCCGCTCGCCAAGCCGGGGCATTGGCTAACGGCCGTTCACGAAATCAAGGCCAACAACTTCAACTTCTCGGCACAATTGGTCACCAGTGCGACCGACGAGCGTGGCCAGCCGTTT
This sequence comes from bacterium, assembly GCA_030432015.1. Classification (GTDB taxonomy): domain Bacteria; phylum Planctomycetota; class Planctomycetia; order Pirellulales; family Pirellulaceae; genus ARS98. Next base: position 4,521 of record JAUIHJ010000388.1, on the reverse strand, counting down.
CCCGTCGAGTCGACTCAGTATGTGCTCAAGGCGACACGCCCCGCCAAGCTTGCCAAAGGGCAGGCGCGACTGTTCGAAACGACGCACTTCATCCCCCGCCGAGGCGCATTGACGTCCGAAACCGTGTGGCTCAATGGCGAGTTGCGCGCGACGCGAGGCGGCCGTCTGGTCACACAGCCGAGTCGCGATCCCGTCACCGCCATGCCCGGTTACCAGTATTACTTGATGGTCCTGTCGAGCTCGCCGAGTCGCTACGGCTTTCTCCAACGTTTGACAGCCATCAACACGCCGACCAGTGCCGAGTTTGAAGACGAGTCGTTGCTGTATTATCGCGTGTTGCGTCCGCAAATTGATCGGTTTGTCCCGTTGCCGTCCAACTCGTTGACCTGGACGTGCATTGGGTATCTGCTCTTGGACGATTTGGACCAGTCGCATTTTACCCCACCGCAGCAGCGTGCGCTCTTGGATTGGTTGCATTGGGGTGGTCAGGTGATCATCAGCGGCCCAAATTCACTCGCCAAACTACAAGGGAGTTTTCTGGAAGACTACCTGCCTGCCCTGGCGGGTGACACGGCGGCGATCGATGCGGACGCCATCGCGGAACTCGACAAGCATTGGTCGTTGCCCGACCATCCGAAGACGGGGGTGAAGCGGAGACTGGAGGTCTTGCCGGGGACGCCCATGATTGGCGTCGAGTTGTTGCCACATCCCGCCGCGACGCCGGTCACCAATACGGCGAATCTCGTGTGGGAGCGCAGGGTTGGGCAAGGGCGAATTGTCGTCTCTTCGTTTTCGTTGACGGATCGTTACTTGATGAACTGGCGGGCCAGCTACGATAGTTTCTTCAACGGATGCTTGTTGCGACGGCCGCGTCGCGAATTCACCGGAGATCGGAACGGGCTCACCCTTCAGGATACTCGCTGGAAAGATCTTCCGCTAAATACCAAGGACTCGCGGCTGGTGACCACGCAGCGGTATTTTACACGCGACATCGGTCACTTCGCCGCGACGCGCCAGGTTGCTCGCGAACCGGGGGAGGAGAAGAGTTTGCACGAGCAATTACTTGGCGTTCGATCTGCTGGCAGTGGACAGGCCGCCGTGGCCGCAACCACGCTCGACAACGCTGCGCAGCCGGACGTGCCGAACCCTGAACGATCGGAAGAACCGGAGCCCACGGCCGCGTTGACGGCCGCGCAGGGACGCGATTGGCACGACGATCGGTACCCGTCGCGCCTCAATTACGGCATGGGGGCCTGGAATGATCGCAGCGGTGCATCCGACGCGGCCCGGCAGGCGTTGGAGGACGCAGCCGGAATTTCGATCCCGCAGGGGGACTTCGTGTTGCGGGTGCTGGCCATCTATCTATTGATTCTCGCCCCACTGAATTGGGGCTTCTTTCGAGTGATTGGCCGCGTTGAATGGGCCTGGGCCGCGGCTCCGTTGATCGCGATCGTTGGCGCGTTTGTCGTGGTCCGGACCGCACAATTGGATATCGGATTTGCCCGCAGCGTGACCGAGGTCGTGGTGGCCGAGGTGCAGGCCGATTATCCGCGCGCATTGGTCACCCGCTATTCCGCGATGTATACCTCCCTTTCAACCGGATACGACTTCGTCTTCGATGACGATGCGGCCTTGGCGCAACCGTTGGGTGAAATTGACTACAGGCCGGATCTGAGCGAGTCGAATCATACCGTGATGATGCATCGCGAGGGCGACTTGCGGTTCGGCGGAATCCAGGTGACGTCCAATAGCATTGGCTACATGCACTCCGAGCAACTGGCCGACCTTGGCGGACCGTTTTCGCTGACGGGTGACGAAGAGCAGGGTTTTCAGATCCGCAATGGTTCGCGTTTCCATCTGCAAGGTGCCGGCATTTTGCGCGGCGGACCGGGCGGGCAGGTTCAAGGTGCATGGATCGGCGACTTGACTGCTGAATCGTCGCGGCCGGTGGTCTTTGCGCCGCTGCCAAGCGGGAGCAGGCAGCTTCCGCAATGGGATGGCGCGTTGGCGACGCTGAGCTACGGGAATCAGGCTGCCGCCCTGCTCGATCGGCTCGATGCGAATGATGACGAGGCGATTGACCGCGGCGAGGCGGCGGGCGACGCTGAGGTGCTCGCCCAGTTCGACCGGATTGACGGGGCTTCCAAACTGGCCCGCGATGGCCGTTGGACCGGTGACGAAATCACGCACTGGTGCCGGCAAACGCGGGCCGGCGAAGTTTCTGTCGGCCAATTGGTCGAGCTGGCAAGTCACATGTTGGCCCTGCCGCCAGGGGAAACTCGCTTGATTGCCTGGTCCGATGATCAAATTCCAGGAATGGCGATTCGTCCCGACGCCGCTCAGGTGATGCGGCGGACGCTTTTTGTCGTTCACCTGCGGCGGGCCCCCATGTCACCGGCCGTTCGCGATTTCAATTGCAAAGCGGACTGGGATTCCAGCGAAGAACGCCGACTGGACGAGAATGACCTGGAAGTCGACGGTACCGAACCGGTCGACGACGCGCCGGATGGGCAGGGCACCAAGCCAGAGCAGGACGACCAGGACAAGCCTGTCGATGACGATCCCACCCCAGACAACTAGCCGGATAAGAATACCGATATGATCGAATTGATCGACTTTGGCAAGGACTACGGCGAATTCTGCGCCGTCGAGCGTCTCAATCTCAAGATCGAGGCGGGTGAGATGTTCGGCTTTATTGGACCCAATGGCGCCGGGAAGAGTACATCCATTCGGTTCCTCGCGACGCTGCTGAAGGCCAGTCGCGGCGAAGGGATCGTCAACGGTTTCAGCGTGACGCGGGATCCAATGAGCGTTCGGCAGAGTGTGGGGTACATGCCGGACAACTTTGGCGTATACGACGGCATGAAGGTCTGGGAGTTCTTGGACTTTTTTGCCGTGGCGTACCGTATCGGAAAATCGCAACGCAAACGCGTGATTACCGATGTACTGGAACTTCTTGACTTGGCGCACAAACGTGATGACTTCGTGAACGGCCTCTCGCGGGGAATGAAGCAACGCCTCTGCCTGGCCAAGACGCTGGTGCACGATCCGCCCGTCCTGATCCTCGACGAGCCAGCCAGTGGCTTGGATCCTCGTGCCCGAGTCGAAGTGAAGGCCTTGTTGAAAGAACTGCGGCGGATGGGCAAGACAATTCTGATCTCAAGCCACATCCTGACGGAACTGGCGGATTGCTGCACGTCGATCGGGATCATCGAACGTGGGCAGTTACTCATGCACGGTCCGATCGCCGAGGTGCATCGCCGAATTCGCGGCAACCGGGTTGTGGATATCAAGTTCACCGGCAACATGGACTTGGGCCTTACCATCTTGCGGAGCGCCGAGATTACGCGTGATATCCAAGTTGACGATCATGCGGCTACGGTCGAACTTGAAACGGACGATCAGGGCGTTGCCAACTTGCTGAATCAGCTCATCGGGCAAGGGGTGGGCATTCGCAGCTTTGGCGAGAAGGAGCCGACGCTGGAAGATGTGTTCATGCTGGTCACCAAAGGCCTGGTCAGTTGAGCCATTCCGACCGGACATCACGACAGAACCGAATGGACTGATGGCACATCGCATCGCCTGCTTTGGCGGCATCTATAACAACTATCTGGCCCTGGAAGCTGCAATTGGCGATGCCCGCGCCCGTGGCGTCGACGCGATGTTCTGCCTGGGTGATATGGGGGCGTTCGGACCCCACCCGAATCGAGTGTTTCCGCTGTTGCACCACCACGCGATCCGCTGCGTCCAGGGGAACTACGATGATTCCATTGGCAACGCGTTGGACGATTGCCAGTGTGGCTACACCGATCCACGTGACAACCATTTTGCGCAGTTGAGCTACGATTATACCTTGGCACACACGGCGGATGAGAATCGCAAGTTTCTCCGTGACTTGCCCCGCGAGATTCGTTATCAACTCGGTTCGCTGCGGCTATTGCTTTGTCACGGCAGCCCGCGCAAGACCAACGAGTTCCTCTGGGAATCGACCACGTCGACGCACTTTCTCGCGTCCGTTGCGGAACAGTTTGACGCCGACGTGATCGCGGCGACACATACCGGCATCAAATGGCATCGCCAGCTTGGCGAGAAACGGCACTTCGTCAACGTAGGGGCCTTGGGCCGGCCGGAAAACGACGGCGCGACGCATGTCTTCTATACGATCTTGGAAGAACGCAACGGCACACTGCATGTTGAGTTTGTGCCGGTCGAGTATCCCTATCAGCGGCTCGCAAAAGAAATGGCCGGGGAGCGATTGCCGGACGAATTCATCGAGGCGATCGTGACGGGGTGGTGGACGACCTGCCTGGAAGTGTTGCCGAGCAAGGAACGCCGCCGCGGGAGACACTAAATGATTGAGCGTCATTTGGCGACATTCAGGGGACTGACCCGTGCCTTGCCGCCCTGCGGAATGGCCCGGGTCAACAGGGTTTGTCGACGAATGAGTGCCTGTCCCCGGAACGCCGTACGCGGTGACGCGGTATGCGCCCCAGAACCACGCTCGGTCATTTAGAATCGCCG
>JAUIHJ010000387.1 GCA_030432015.1 bacterium | reverse complement strand
CCACAGGAGGCTACTTGCATTTGAGCGATACGCAGGAGAACGGCGGCCGGGAATTCGTCTATCGCCTGTACCTGCGGGCCCCGGAACAGGATTTTGAACTGCGCGTCACGCCATCCAGTATCATTGCCCGAGCTGGAACCGTGGTCCCGATTACCGTGTACGCGCTGCGGGAGGACGATTTCAATCAGGATATCGAAGTCGCCCTGATGAACCCGCCCCCCGGATTCGTTTTGTACGGAGGCATTCTGCCTGGTAAGGAAGAACGCGTGCAGATGACGCTGACCGTGCCAGCCGAAGCGCCCGAAGGTCCGATTGAGCTGGAGATGGCGGGTCGAGCTCGGCAAGGGAAGGGGAGCAGCGCGTGGATCACCAGGCCGGCGATCCCGGCCGAGAACATGATGCAGGCTTTCATTTGGCACCACCTGGTTCCGGTGGAAGCCTGGACGGTTGTGGTCAGCGGGACGCCCGGTCCCCAGCCCCCTTTTGACATCTTGCTCAATGCGCCGCGAATTCCGCTGCGCCGGGGGGGCGACGTGTTGTTGCCAGTCAAACCGCACAATCAAAATTTTATCGCCCGCGAGATTCAGTTGGAGCTGGCCGAACCGAAAGGCATCACGGCCGATGTTCTGGCCGACGGAATGGGACGTTTCGCCCTCAAGTTGACCACCGACGCAGAGGAAGTTGAAACCGGGCAACGCGGCAACCTGCTGCTGCACGCCTTTCGCGAAGTAACCCCCGCACCGACGAAGGCCAATCCCAACCCGCAGCCCCGTCGCACCGACTACGGTTTCTTTCCAGCGGTGCCGTTCGAAGTCATCGGAAAATGACGCCGCTTCACTCAGCCGCTTCACTCAGCCGCTCTGCAGGTAGCTCAGCAGGTCGCGAACCTGCTGCGGCGTGAGCTCTCTTAGCATGTTTTCCGGCATCAGCGATACGGGTGAAACCTTGACCTGCTCGACCTCATCGCGTGCGACGACGGTTCGCTGATTCTTCGCATCCAGCACCGTGACGCTGGTGGGAGTTTCGTCGGCAAGCAGGCCGGTCACGACGCGGCCGTCGACCGTCACCACAAGGTAGCTCAAATACTCTTTGCGAATCTGCGCACTGGGATCGACGATGCTGACCAGCAGGAAGTCGCGGTCCTTGCGATTGGCCTTGGTCAGGTCGGGGCCAATGTCCGTCCCCTGGTCGAAGAGTTTGTGGCACGATGCGCACTGCTTCTCGAATACCAGTTTGCCCCGTGCCCCACTTCCCGCAGCAGCCCGCAGGTCGTTGTTGATGCGACGAATCTCGGCCAGTTTTTCTTCCGAAGTGCCGGCGCGGATCGCGCCCCAGTGCTTCTGGACAATGGCGTCGATCTCATGGTTGTTGTGCACTGCGACTTGTCGCAGGTCGTCGGTCGTGACGTCGTCGCGGTCGAGCGTGCCTCGGTCGATGTTACGGAGAAATGCCAATGCGGATTCGGGGCGAGACAAGAGTATGTCACGCGCGCGGCGACGCAGCGGGCCGGGCAGCGTCGGATAGCCGGCCAGCAATCGAACGGCGATCCGCGTGTCGGAGAAGCGTCCCAACAGGGCCAGGGCTGCCAGACGAATCACATTCGGCTCGGAACCTGCCACAAGATTTAGCGCCGGCTCGACGCAACTCGTTGCGTCACCCAACTCCTGAAGGATGGCCAGCATTGACGACCGCGTTGTTACGTCCGCCCGTTGATCCATTGCAACGGCGACGGCCCGTTCAACGGCGCCCGCACGGCCAAGTCGTATTGCTACGCGAATCAGGAGCGGGTCAGTTGTGTCGTCGCTCCAGTCGGCAGCCAGCGCGTCGGCCAGTTGAATCGGAAGCGACCTGGCTCGCCCGGCATTCGCCTCCACGTCATTCTCAGTCCGCTTGATGGCGAGGCTCGATTCGGGCAAGGGCAGGCGTGGCAGCCTGTGTCGTCCGACCATCTTGAGTCCGGCGTCGAGTTCGTTGATCATACGTCGCCGCTCAGTAGGATTGGGCGCACATGTCAGCAGACGGGCGCATGCCAGGTATCCTGCTGGGCTGCCGTCGCCGGCGAGACGGCGCATCAGTCGACCTAGCAATGCATCACGCACCAGTGGGACCTTCCACGCCTCGGAATTTGCGAACTCGGCAAGAACCAGGTCGGCGCTGGAGATGGCGTGGCGTTCCACGGCCCACCATATCAGCAGTGGAATGTACGGATCGTCTGAAAACTCGGCGCGCGCGGCAATGCTCCGCGCGATGCGAATGCAGGGTTTCGCTGGAAGTCTTTGGGCAGTGGAGGCCAACTGGCGGATTACGATCGGGCTGGTGTCCGACGCGGCCAGCTCGACCAATGCAGTCAGCGTTTCCTTCCGCAATCGAATCTCCGGCGACGAAGCTTTCGCGGGTGAAGCCGGTTCGCGGGAGGTATCGTTTCGGGTTGCGTCAATGGCATCCGATTCCTTTGTTGGCGTCGATGTGTGGTCGGCCAGCAGGCGGACGGTCCAGGCGCGGAGCGGGGCTGCCCGATGTTCGAGCAAGCCGTTGACCACTTGCGCATCCAGCCCACCGACGGCGTGTAACGTCCAGAGCATCTGCAAGGCATTGTCGTCGTCTTCCGCGTTAGTCCACAGTGTGCGTAGCTGCGGGACGATGGTGCTGTCATTGCGTTCGGCCAGGACCCGCCGAGCGCGTCGGACCATCCACTGATTGGGGCTGACGAGCCATCCCAGGAGCTGTTCACTGCTCAGCGACTGCGGGTCGACGTGCGGTGACGGATGCGATGCGTTCCACCGCAATCGGTAGATGCGGCCGTTGCTGCGGTCCCAGGTTGCATCCGGATCAGGGTGTGCCGTGCGCTGGTCGTACCAATCGGCGATGTAGACGGCGCCGTCCGGCCCGACGGCCGCGTCGCTGGGCGCGAACCAACTGTCATTCGCTTGCAGCAGGACGCCCCCATTGACACTTTGGAACGTCGAGCCGTGGGGTGTGACATGGTGCCAGCGAACGGCATGGCCGAGCGTATCGACGGCGATGTAGGTGTCGCGGAACTGTGGGGGAAAGGCGTCTGCTTGATAAATGATTCCACCGACCGTGACATGCCCACCCTGGAAGTTGCGGTGGGGAACGTGTCCGAAGTAACCGAATGCGAACGGGTTGTGGAGCTGACCGTGCTTGGCAAATGACTTTTGGTAGTACGCCCCCTGAACAGCGTGAAACATCAGGAAGCCGCCGTAGTTGGTTCCAGCGAGCAGGTTGCCGTGGCGGTCGAAATCGAGTCCCCACATGTTGCTTCCGCCTTCGCTGAATAGCTCGAAGACCTTGGTCGTCGGGTGGTACCGCCATAGCCCTTGTTCAAACGCGATGCCGCGGATGTTGGCGGTAAGATTGGTGCCCTGCGTTCCGTACAACCAACCGTCCGGACCCCACGTTAGCGAGTTCGCCAGGGAACTGGTGTCTTCCATGCCAAACCCGCGGAGGAGAACCTCGGGGGCACTGTCCGGAATGTCATCGCGGTTCCGATCGGGATAGAACAGCAGGTAAGGGGTCTGCAGAACGAACACGCCGCCGTAGCCGAAGGCGAAGCCTGTCGCCAAGTTGAGGTTGCTGAGAAAGTCTTTCGAGGAATCGACGCGGCCGTCCCCGTCGGTATCTTCCAAAATGGTCAGTCGGTCCGCGCCTCGTGGGCCGTGCGGCGGAGGCTCGGGAACGCGGTCGTACGTGGTGCGCGAATAGCGATCAAATTTCACTCGCTTGAGACCCGCTGGATTGGGATATTGCAAGTACTGCAGGACCCACAACCGTCCGCGATCGTCAAAGTCGATCGCCACCGGTTGCCGTACCAACGGTTCGGCCGCCACCAACTCGACCGCGAAACCATCCGCAACCGTCATTCGCTGGACGGCGTCCTCGGGGGAATATCCTTGAGAGAGAACAGCACGGCTGGGGACCACGATTACTCCGAAGGCTCCGAGGAGCAGGGCACTCACGCCAGTCAATGTGCGGCGAGCACTCATCTCGATTGTCTCCCTCCGGCGCTGTTGCCATCGTCGTGTTCAGCTCGTTAATCTTAATGGCCGTTGCGACGTGCCGCCATTCGTGGTCCGTTGACCTCATTGGCCGAGCGCGATTCAGCAGCGTACACCTCATCAGTGGGACAGGCACCTTTTTCGCCGACAGGCGGTTTTTGTGCAATTGAATCTAACGGACGGCGAAAAACGAGCCGGTCCCGGATTGTCGCCGAATTGCACGCGGTCTTTTAAGCTGACTGTCCCAGCAACCCGTGGCGACGAAGATCGATCAGTCTCGGGCATCGGCTCTCGGGCATCGTCACGATTTTCAAAAAGCAATGTGACCGGGGTCTCGACTTCTGGTAAACATTCGATATGAAAGAAATGCAATTCGCGTTTCGACCGGAAGCGGATCCCCACTCATCACGAATTCAAGGAGAGCAATGTGATGTTCAGCCTGCAATTGGGAACACTCAAGCCGCAACACTTGACCGTGACACTGGCCGTGCTTTGTCTGACGTGTCTCGAACCTGCGTCAGCCAAGAAGAAGGAACAGTTCGGTGACATTTCAACCTTTGCCACCGTTCCGGCGGATCCCGGTTTCCCGGAAGGGGTCGCGATTCACGGCAACTCCGTTTTCGTATCGGGCCCGGCGCGCTTTGGAACTGCAGGGACAGGACCGTCCGCCATTCAGGTATTCAATCGCAAGTCGGGCACGTTATCACAGACGATTGTTGTCCAGGGCGAGGCACTTGCGTTTGAACATGCGGTCAGCAATGTCGCGGTCGACGGTAGTGGTCGCGTGTACGCACTGAGCACCCAGTTGGGACTGATCCGATTCGTGAAGCAGGGGCACACGTACGTGCAGGAATTTTATGGAGATCCGCTTCCCGATCTTCCCTCGTGCCTGGCGGCGTTACCAGGTGAAGCATGTTCACCGACGCTGTTCGACCTGCCTCCAATTGTCAATGATATTGTCTTTGACGATGCGGGCCATGCCTTGGTAACGGATTCGCTGCAAGCGACGATTTTTCGCTATCCCGCTGGGGGCGGGCAACCGGAGATTTGGTTTCAAAGTCCGCTGCTGGAAGGTGGCGGCCCGTTTCCTTTCGGTGCGAACGGAGTTCGGCTCGATCCAGAACGACAGCACGTCTATTTCATCGCCACAACCTCGGCTTCCGACCCTCTGTGCGGCACAGTCTACCGGTTGCCATTGGTGGACGAACCGGACGCCGGCGACTTGGAAGTTGTCTATCAGTATGAACTGGGCGAGGGGCCTGATCAGCTGGCGTTTGACAACACGGGCCTGATTTATGTGACGTTGGCGTTTTCCAATCAGATCTCGGTGCTCGCTCCCGAAGGCGTCGAGTTGGATCGAATCAACAGCGGAGGCGATGACCCGATTCCGCTGGACAATCCAGCCGCCTTGGCGTTTGACAGTCGGACGAAATCACTGCTGGTGGCCAACCACGCTCTGTTGAGTGGCGATCCCGATCACTTTGCGGTGCTGCGGGTTTATGTGGGCAATCCAGGCGATCCACTCTCGAAACCGTGACGTTCGTTTGATTGAATCCGGCCCTGCGCAATACTCGTTTGAGGCACCAATATCCAACGCCACGACCCCCGGCCGTGGCGTTGGATGTTTCACAATGGACTCACAATCGTGACTCGCAAGTGCCGGTCACGATGACTGCGGCCTGCACACGTCATATCTCGACGGCAATCGCGTTGATCGCCTCCTCAAGGTCGTCCGACTGCCAAGCCTCGACAATCTCCAACGCCTCACGCCGCGAGCTCGATGTGCCGGGGTCGTCAGCCGCGGCGGTCACCCAATCCAACGCGCTAGCAGGCGGAAGGACCGACATCAATTCGGTGGGCGCCAGGTTCGGCTCAGGCAGTGAGCCTCGGAGAGAACGACTCGCATCGATGACGCCGTACGAAGGCAGGGGTGGGGACAGCAGGGCAGGGCCTTCCCCTTCGCCATTGCCGGACGATTGCCGATTGAGGTAATTCATCACCGCCAAGACGTCGTGGGGGGTTGCGAATTCGTCGTCATTGACGTCGAGGAACGGCGCCGGGCCGAAGGCGGGCGTCGGCGCGGGCAGTCGCCGCGCCCCGCGCGCATTGAGTTCATTGATGATCTGGAGGGCGTCAATCGCCGACACGACGCCGTCCGCATTCACGTCGTAGCCGTTGTGCCAACTGGTCGTCAAGTTGATGCGTACGACGGCCTCGTCCTGTCCACCTCGGCCGTCGTCGATCGTGTACGTGAATTCCACTTCGCCATAGAAATCGGAGGCGGGATGAAAAACGACGTTGCCGTTGGCGTCGAGTGTAACGGTTCCACCCTCGGCCGGCTGTGTGACACTCACGACGGTCAGAACTTCCGGCGGATCGGGGAAATAGTTATCGTTGCTAAGGATATCCAGGGTCGTCGAGCCGCTGCGCACGTCGAGTGCGAATGTGTCATCCACGGCGTCGGGGCGATCATTGATTTCGACGACATCGACGTTGACTACGGCCGACGCTTGTCTGCCGCCGCTGTACTCGACGGTGTAGGTAAAGTTGTCCGGGCCAAAGTAGTCCTGGGCCGGCCGGTAGTGTACCTGTTGGCCATCGTCGGAGATCACGAGACGTCCGCCGTTGTCCGTCGGACCAACCCTAAGGATGCTGGTCTCTGCGGCAGCTCCTACCGGGTCGTTGCCGAGCACGTTGATCCAGGTGGGCGTGTCTTCGAGGACTTCCGCCGTGTCGTCGAGAACCGGGCGAACGATGTTGATAGACGTTGGCACATAGCCGATTCGCTCGATCGGTACGGCGAGGTCACGATCGAAAACCAACACCGGATGAACGAAGAGGTCGCTGGGATCCCCCGAGAAGTTGGCCGTGCCCAGTGTGTCCGCACGAAACGGGACGCTGAGCAGGTGGAGCTTCCCGGCGCCCGTGGGAGCCAATCGATTGGTCGTCGCACCCGCTTCATCGACCATGCCGTGTTGGAATGTGCCGTTGGTGGCATTGTTGAACGCGTCGCCGTACTCGATCGCACCCGCGGCACTGACGAAACCGGGGTTAAACGTTACATCCAGGTATGCCGTGTGCGGTCCCTGCTGCGGGGTCGCGCCGATGTGTTCGACGTAGACATCGATCCAGAACTGTGCCTCGTGAGGAATGTTCAGATCGAGGCCGCTCGCGTTTCCGTATCTGCCCTCCAGGCTGATCACAAAGTCCGCGGGGACAACGTTGATGGTGACCGTGGTGGGATCTGATTCAACGAATGGGTCGTGCGCGACGTAGGTGAAGGTGTCCGTGCCGAGGAAGTTGGCGTTCGGTTGGTAATCGAAGGAGCCATCCGTATTCAGGGTCACCGTCCCGTGTTGCGGCTCGGTCTGCAAAATCGAGGTCAGCGAATCGCCGTCTGCATCGGTATCATTGTTTAGGACACCTTGATCAATATCGACAAACAGGAACCCGTTGGAGGCGACTTCGTAAAGGGCATCGGCATTGGCGACCGGCGGGTCATTTTCAGGGACGACGTCGAGCGTCACCGTGGCTGGAGCCGATAGCAGCGTTCCGTCCGAAGCCCGATAGACGAACCGGTCCAGGCCAAAGTAGTCAGGGTCAGGCGTGTAAGTGAACGAGCCGTTGGCATTAAGTTGCAGCAGGCCGTGTTGCGGTGCGTCGACGATGACCGGGTGCAGTGTGTCACCATCGGCGTCGGTATCGTTGGCGAACAACCCTTCTGCGGGGTTGACGACCAGTTGCACGTCCTCCGAGGTGTCGTACGGGCCGTCGTCTACGGCCACGGGCGACGAAGCGTCGATAATGTTGAGCGTTGTGGCGCCGAAGTCGATCTCCGATGCCGGCACCGGATTCGCCTCGCCAAACAAATACGTTTCGTGCAGGGGGAGATCGTCCGCCGGATCTGTGGCGAGAGTCAATAGTCCAC
>JAUIHJ010000386.1 GCA_030432015.1 bacterium | reverse complement strand
TTATGGGTGTCCCAGTAGTGGGGGAGATTGTTGGTCGGCCGGCGGGACGGGGTTGGGCTAATCGCCAGAAGTCGTCGCACGCCATGAGTCGATCCGGCGAAGCTCCTTGGACTCCAATTCCGCGAAACAGTCCGGCAGGTCGAAGCGTGCGAGCACATTGGGCAGCAGTGTGGACAATGGCCAGTCGTAGTGCTCGCTTTCGGCAATTTCCGCGTAGGATGTCAATGCATTCTTCAGCGTTACTTGCTTGACCTGATCGGACATCACCGCGGCGAATGTAGCCGACAGGGCGCCCCACCCGCGACCGATCAAGTGAATGTCGGTATGTCCGACCGACTTCAGCCAATCGAGAACACGCAACACGTCGAATGTCTTCTGGCCCAGATAGGGCCGATCGAGCATGAGACTGTGGATCGCGTAGAAATAGTCGTTGCCATAGGCGCTGTGAAACGAACCTGGATTGCACGTGTCCGGAAGCGACTCGCCAATCCCACGAACGTCGCAAGCGAACAGCGGTGACTGAGGTTCTGCCTGCATCGCGTCCCGAATCAGAGGTTCGTCGCGCAGCTCATTGTCACTGGATAGATGGGATACGTACAAGATTGCCCGCTTTCCAACGCGTGGAGGACGCGAATGCCACCGCTCGTCGGTCAGGCGGTAGACGATCGCCTGGATCCCTGGTTCCGTTTCGACCGTGTAGGACATCGCGTATTTGGACGGATACCCACGCGAGCTCAGATAGCGCCAGTTGCGATAATCAGGCGCGGCTTGGCGGCCGGTGGGCAACTTCAATACGTCGGCTACAGCACGTTGCAGCGCCGCACCGCGCAGCGACTTACGGGCGGACGCCAACTGTTTCGACTTGTCGCGAGTGAAATCAAAAACGGACCGTGTACTCGCTGCTTCGGCAACTTGGCCTCGCTTGGTGCACCGCAGCGTTTCGTCCTGCTCCAAGGTAATTGCAGGCTCGGCGGCAAAGGTAACGTCAGCCGTCGCTTGCAGGACACCGTCAAATGTTCTTTCGGTATCTGCAGCGACCGTGCCGGTCGCGCGATGGAACCACGAATACATCGCCTCTCGATTCTCCTGCGAGTAGCCGTGCCCGGTTGGGCCATAGAACAGGGCGACGTTATCCTCGGCATCCAATAGGCGATAGAGTTGCCGCAGCCGCTGGTAGGTTTCTTCCGATCCCCGGACGTCAAAATAGTCTCGTTCTTTGGCCAGAATAATGATCGGCTTGGGCGCCATCGCGGCCAAGAAATCGGCGTGATCGAGATCGAGGGCCAACGCGCGGGGCGGGCATTGTTCCGTATCCTGCGGCAGCTCGTTTTCCATGTTTCGGCGAAAGGTCGTGACAAAACAGCTGGGCGCTCCCATCGCCCACCGTTGTTCCACCCCGCACAACCAGGTCGTCATGGTGCCGCCACCCGAGTTCCCGGTCACGCCGATCCGCTGCGGGTCAACTTCCGGCCGCGTGAGCAGGTAGTCGAGCGCTCGGATGCCGTCCCACGCACGCCACATGCCGAAGAACTCGCCCACCAGAAACTGCTGGTTCCCCGCATGCAAGTGCTCGCCGACCCCCACGCCCATGCTCGGTGAGAGATCGTCTTTGACATACTGCAACCGTTCTCCCTGGCCAATGGGATCGTAAATGAGACAGACGTATCCCTGCCGCGCCAAGCCCTGGGCGAACGATTGATAGGCCTCGGCTGCCTTTCCGTTGGTTGAATGCCCGCATGTTCCCACGACCGCTGGCAATGGCGTGTTCTGACCGTTGGGAATGTAGAGATTCGCGGTCACCGGAAATCCCGGCCGGCTGTCGAAGATGACATTCTCGATTCGATATGAATCGCGCTGGATCGTTCCGGTCACGCGTGGATTCAAGGGCGTGCGTTTCGGCTCTGGGCCAAACGCTTGTCGAATTCGCATCTGCGCATCAAGAACATATGCCTGAGCATCGGCTCTTGTTTTCAGTTGATTCAGGTTGTGTCGATGGCGCTCGCCCGACTCCCGCACCTGCCCCACAAAGAACTCATGCACCATGCGTGGAAAGCGGTTGAGAGGCTCGTACGAGTCCGCGGCGTGCGCCGGGCACTCCATCAGCCATCCGATTGCTGGCCAGGCAGCAGCGTGCGACCCGATCGAGACAAGTGCGCGGCGGCGGGAAACCGCGTGTGGTGGCAGATGCGGCTTCGACGATCGATTGGCTGTCATGAAAATTCTCCCCAACAATGTTGTTCAGTCGCACAAGTCACGTGCCGGGACAATGTCAGCCTATTGCTTCAGTTCGCCTGTGGGAGCTTTGCCAAGCGGCCAAAGTTCGTATCGTCGGACCAACATCTCGGCCTGCTCGGTCTGCAATATCAGCTTCCCGAAATCGGGACGTGCCTCGAAGCCTTCATTAACGACAACGCCGTTGACCTTGTAGAGCAAGTGTCCGCCGTTGGCGATGACTTCCAAGCGGGTCCACCGGCCGAAAGTACTCTCGACGTCATTGCGTCCGCGAAAGCCCAGCTTGTCGGCCCAGTCCTCGTCGCGCCCAAACCAGTTGATGCGCCCGCTGGAGAGTGTGAACCGCTCGCCGCCTCGCTTCCAGACCTTTTCGCCATCACGATCTTTGGTGAGTTCCGTCGTCAGCGATGTGGGGAGCAGTTGGCCGGTCACGGGATCCGATCCGGTCAGGACGAGAATGTCGCCGACACCACCTTCAATAATCTGCGCTTCGATGGATGCCATCCAGGTGTTGCTATAGCCCCCATCGGGTCCCCAGGCGTGCAACAACACGCCGGAATCCCGTGCGCGGTCCACCCGGTCACCCCACGTCTTCTGACCCCACTTAAACTCGACGATCAGATGATAGTCACGATAGTCTCGGTTGGTGACCAGCCCGCCGTAGCCATCGCCGGAGATATGAAGCATGCCATCCTGGACGGTGAACACCTTCTTGGGATCCGAATACTGCGAATCGCGAAGCCATGTGTAGAAGCCCTCAAGATTACGACCGTTAAAGAGTTTGATTGGACCGTCGGTCGGGCTGACCGCACGATCGCGAGACGGTGGCTGGGCCGGCTCACCTGGCAGCTCTCGAATCGAAATATTACGAAACGCAACTGGGTCGTTATGCCCCGCAAAGCCAAAGTGACCACGCTTCCGTCTGGCTCCCGGTGGTACGACGCCATCCTTCGACTCTTTGACGTCCGACAAATCGGCATCCAGGATCGTGACGCCGTTCAACTCGACTTTAACCTTCGATCCGCGCATGGTGACCTGTTGAAAATTCCACTGGCCGAATGGACGCAAATATCCGCGGTGCGCTGCTACAAGCCCATAGACAGAGCCGTGATACTGTCGCGGATCGAGCTTCGCGTATTGCGGAGCTTCCGAATCGAGCACTTGCAACTCAAGGCCTTCCAGATGTGGCTGACCTTCGCCCGAGTAGCGGACGGCGAGCCCGTTGTTGCCCCCTGGTGGCAGCTTGAACTCCAATCTGGCGACAAAATCGGCGTACTCTTTCTCGGTAAAAATGGTCCCGCCTTTGCCCTTTTGACACACGATTGAGCCGTCGGCAATTTCGTAGTTCTCCAGTTCGCCGCTCCACCCGGAAAAGTCCTTGCCGTTAAAAACGCTCTCGAAGTCGACGTCGCCCCCTCGTTGCGCGAGGATTTTGTTGGCTTCGGCGGCTGGAATCTCACGTACGTGAATCTCTCGGAAGTACAGGGTGTTACCGTGGTTCTGCAATTCGATTTGACCGCGAGGATAGATCGGCAGATTGCGCTCCCAGACGTTCTCCATCACGACGTTGTCGGCGACCAACTGATCGTTCAACTTGATTGTCACCTGTTCGCCGACCATCCGAATATAGAACGTGTTCCATTGGCCAACCGGCATGTCCGCTTTTACGAGCGGAAATCGGGGATTGACCTTGTTATTCCATAACGCCCCGGAACCGTTCTCGGCTCCGTGGCGAAAATAGTCTTCAAACTCGGTATCCCAGATTTGCACTTGCGGACTGCCTCGCAAGTAGATGCCGCTGTCGCCACCTTTGAGAATTTTCCAATCAACATAAAGTTCAAAGTCGCCGTAGTCTTTGACGGTGCATAAACTCTTGCCTTTTCCATCAAACTGGAGCACGCCGTCAACCACCGACCAGTGCTCCCGCATGGCCGCGTCCGCTGCCTGCTGTGCGGCCGACAATTCGGTGGCTGACATCGCAGCCCGCGACTTGGGATTCCCGACCAATCCTTTCCAACCGGTCAAATCGGTCCCATTGAACAACGGCGTGAATCCTGGCGGCACTTCGGCGTGGGCGATAGTTGGCGACTGGCTTATCCCCATCATTCCCAACAGCATCACGATGGTCGCGGATGCGCGTTGATAGTTTTGTGTCATGATTTTTCTCCGCATGGTGCGTTATCTGTGCAAACTGTCTTAAATTCTGGCAAGCTGCTTGTTCCCCAATCACGTCATCTCATATGCCGGTTCGGATGGCTCGCATGCGGACGTCCCAAGTCAATGAAAGGCTGAACTTGCCGCCTGGCATTCCTTTCAAAGCATCGCTGGGCCAACTGGCCTGTCCGCTTCGCTGGCAAGGAACGCGAGCCTGAGCGTCCGTTCGTCGCGGTCGGTCTGAGTGGATTCACTGCGGGGTCTAGGTGGGCAGGGTAGCTGGAGGGCAATTTGCCTCGAGGACTGGGTCCGTGCAGGCGATCGTTATGCTAGCCCGTCGTTCAGCGTCTCGCAACGGTGTCGGTGATGAGAGGAAGGGCCACCGACGCTCGCGCCGCGCTTCAGGGGCCGTCGGATTTGGTGCTGCCGATCGGGACAACCTGCACCTGATGCGCGTCAGCATACTGGTTCCAGAGACGCGTGGCGCAGCGCGGTTCGAGCGCGCCGTCGTGTACGTAAAATCTGTATTGCGACACGAACGGCCTGCCCGGTTCGATGGTGAACGAGCCGAGCGACGCCGGAGCAAAACAAAAATACGGCATCGTCGGATGCAGTCGAACGGGCTGGGGGAAACGAAAGTTGCTGGTGTGACCCATGATCAGCGTACCGGATATTCGAGTTGCGATCGGGCCAGCGAGATCGACCCATCTCGGTCGTGTCTGGTTCCCGTCAGACTTCGTCCTTCCTTCGTCGGTCAAGTAGTCAAATGATCTGTGTTCGTGCCAATCGGCGTGCCCACGAATCATCATCCCGCCATAATGCATGGTATCGATCGAAACGGGCATTGCCGAGGCACACGTCTGCGTAGACGTGATGTCGAACAGAAAGGCGTCATCGAAAGCGTAGGTTCGGACGTACCACGTTTCGTCGAGGGCGGTTACGGGTTCACCGGGGGCCGTCAAGTCAACGTGACGCAGTCGTGCTGTGAAGAATCCAAACACCGGGCCACCACCGTATGCCCCCAGCGCTGCGTGTTCCACTTTGCCAAGCCCGGCTTTCTGGTCCCAACCGTTGGTCGACCGACCATCAAACGTCATCTTTCGCCAGGCCATCATGATCCCGTGCTGGTGCGGGTGATCAGGATTAAAATCGTCCGTCACGGCCTGACCGACAGGACTGTACACGGGGTGAATGTAGCCGCTACGGGCATAGTACGGTTGCGCTGGATCAGGCGATGGCACAGTAGCATGGTGATAGTTGAAAACCGGCTTGCCACCGACCTTCACAAGGAGGCGAGTACCGTCGTCATTAACCGTCACTCGGTCCTCCACCGAATCCAGCGGCGCCGCGACGGTCGTCAGGCTGTATCGCCGATTCGTTCCCGCATCCAGCTTGTCGCGCACGATCCAGACGAGCTTCGGCTTGCCGTCATGTCGGTCGACCTGAACGGGAACACCCTTTCCCGTGTCGGTTCGTGCGAGTGCAAAATGGTTGTGACTCGCCAGTGCCGGCGGTATCACCAATTCGACGATGCAATTCTCGCGTGCGAACGCTCCAGCCGACAATTCCACGATCGCGGTGTCGGCCGCATGAACGTTACCTGCACCGAGCGCGGCGACCAATGCCAGCAAAATCTGGAAAGTTTTCATGGGGAAACCTCGGGACACTTTTCTTACACACGAATAACGAATCGTTCTGGCTCGCCCACCTACGGAGAATGGAACATGATCACGAGGAGAGGGCTCGCTTCAACAGGTTATGCGTAATCCGTTGTACACGTTCATCGGGACCATGGGGTCGCGACCAGTGCGACCAGGGGAGCATGTGTCCCGGCGGACTTGATAAATCTTGACACCAGAAGATCGTCGACGCATTAAAGACGAAGTTCCCTTTGGGACCGGGATAAATCGTGGCAGTCCAACGTTGCGGATTCACGCCCCCTTGCAATGCGACACCCCGGGCGACGACCTCCAGTCCGGCGATATCGGCGGGCGGATCGCCGTGGTATTCCCAGCCGATCAAACCGGGAATCGCGTCGCCCTTTTTCATTCCTGTTCCCGCGAAGATCCAGTGATCCGGATTCTCGACGACCCAATCGCCTCCTCCGTTGACCGGTTCGACATTGCGTGCGCCGATCAAGTACCCCTCGTCCGGCCCGCGATGCGGAAAGGGGCCGTGATCTCGTTCGCGGTCAACCGCATAACGATGGTCGCCACCATACGGTCCGCCGCGAAACATGATCCGATTGGCGCGCCCATCGTAGCTGTCTCGGAACGGCGTCACCCAACACACCGAGTTACCCGAAAAGAACAGCAGGTCGACTCCCTCGTCGCGCATCGCGACAACGCTCTCGTACTGTTGGATGTTCCAATATTCGTCATGACCAACGCTCAAAAGCGACTTGCATTTTAAACCGCGGTCCGGCGTCAGCATGTCGCTGTTAGAGCAATAGGTGACGTCGTAGCCGTGCTGCTCCAGCCAATACGCGAATGGGAACTCGAAGCACAGCCATTCGCCGGAACCAACGGACTGCGGGTTCTCGTAAATCTGCGCGTACTTGGCATAAGGTCGATCGAAACTGACGTCCGCCCACGGCCCCTGGTTGCCCTGGGGATGGGTGTAGACGGAGTACTCATCTGGCCAGCGATTGTACGCCTGCCAGGTGTTATCGGAACATTGAAAGAGAATGTCGGCCGGGCGATCGTCGCGGACAATGAAGACGACATAGCTTTGCCAGTAACCGTGGCCGGTGGCGTCGCGGGTGGTTGTCAATCGCCCGAGATAAACACCGCTGACCCACTCCTCGGGAATCGTCAGCGACACGCTCGGCTCCCAGCGGCATTCGTGCAGGTTCTTTTCCCCAATGCCTGGAAGGGGCTGCGTCTTGCCCTTGAGCGGTCCGATTTTCTTCATCAATCGCGCGCCACGTCCGCCGTAGTAGCCCGTACGAAAGATCTCGATGGTAAAGTCCTGGGCCGGATCCGTTGAGACCATGATGTCGATCGACTCGCCGGCCGCCACGCTCTGTTTCGAGCAATAGCCTTCGATCCACGGTGAGCGGAACTTGCTCTGGTCGAGTCGTACGCGTGTCAGTTGCCAGTCCGCCGATCCTGCGTGTTGATTCTCTCGGTGGATCAGCATGCGATCCTGCCCGCTGTCGTCACCGCGACCCGCATGCGCGGCCGAACCGGCCAGCCATGCCAGCGAAGTTGCGATCGTTCCCTTCAGGGCATCGCGACGGTCGAGCCGGGTGGACATACTGTTGTCGTTTTTTGGATTCATGTTTCGGCTCGCGTGGTCATGGTGGATTTCAACCTGTTGCAGGTCGCCGCCTCAACCGGTACGTCGCCAACCAACCGTAGGGGTCTACCCGTGGTTGCTGCCGCCATGGCCGGTGTAATCGACGCGGTCTCAGTTTTCGATTTGCGCGCCGATCATACGCCTGGTGGTCTCACACCGCTTGCGTTCGAATTGTGCCCAGTCACCAAGACTTTTCTTGCCGCGGTCGCAGCGCCGGATTGGCGGCCATTGCCTGGGCGACCGGCAGCAGGACAAGCCACCATGAT